>JAGATU010000098.1 GCA_017621115.1 Lachnospiraceae bacterium | reverse complement strand
GTAGGTGCAAAAGGCGGAACAGCTGCAACTAGGCAGCGTAAGCTAATTTGTTGTTAGCGTTTAATTTTAAGTTTGCAATTAACGTGTTGCAACGGCTTGCTTCTCCGGTTTCAAAAACCCCGTCGAAACCTTGACTGGCCCATATTCTATTGTAATTATATTGTATCGGATAGCAAAAATAAGTGCAACTGCTATCCCATAAGTTTAATGGATTCTTAATAATTAAGCCTCCGGTATAACTATCCGAGATTGCGGATCTTGAAGTCTTTCTCCGCTTCTCTTCTCTGGTCTTTCTTAGCAATGTCCTGACGCTTGTCATATAACTTTTTACCACGGCACAGTCCCATTTCAATCTTGGCTTTACCGTCTTTAAAATAGACCTGAAGCGGCACTAAAGTAAATCCTTTTTCTTTTATTTTACCCAAGAGTTTATTAATCTCGTATTTGTGCAATAAAAGTTTCTTAGGGCGAAGCGGGTCTTTATTAAAAATATTACCCATTTCGTATGGGCTGATATGCATACCATATACCCACACTTCTCCGTTTTCGATACGGATAAAGGATTCCTTGATACTGCACTTACCAAGACGTAATGACTTTACCTCTGTTCCGTGCAGTACAAGTCCCGCTTCAAATTTTTCATCTACAAAATAATCGTGGTAGGCTTTTTTATTGTTAGCAACTAATTTCATGCTTTCTTTTGCCATAGTTTACTCCTCTGAAAACAGAAAATCTATTGTCCGTAAGAATTTATCGACCTGATGGACTCTAACCTTAACTGTCTGTCCCAATTCGTATTTGATTCCGGTCTTTGTGCCGACCATCTCATAGTGCGCTTCATCATAGGTAAAGAAATCCCCCGGAATCTTGGACACATGTACCATGCCCTCTACAGTATTGGGTAGTTCGACATAGATGCCCCATTCGGTAATACTGCTGATAACACCTTCAAACACTTCACCGATATAGTCTTCCATATATTCGGCTTTTTTTAGTTTTACAGTTTCTCGTTCTGCTTCCTCAGCAAGACGTTCCCTCTTGGATGACTGCTGTGCCACTGCCGGTAAAATCTCATCATAATGCTCTATCTTACTGCGCTTCATCCTGCCACGGATATTGTCCTTGATGATACGGTGGATCTGTAAATCCGGATAACGTCTGATTGGCGATGTGAAATGACAGTAATATTTACAGGCAAGTCCAAAATGCCCGCTGCAATCCGTCGTATATTTTGCCTGTTTCATGCTTCTAAGTGCCAAACGGCTGATAAGTGCCTCTTCCTGCGTTCCCATGATATTACCAAGAAGTTTCTGGATTTCCTTCGGATGAATCTCCTCTTTACGCACCTTTAATTTATATCCGAAATTATAAATAAATGTCGCTAATTTACTGATTTTCTCAGGGTCCGGATTATCATGCGTACGGTATACAAAAGGAATCTCCAGCCAGTAAAAATGCTGGGCTACCGTCTCATTGGCAAGAAGCATAAATGATTCAATCAGTCTTGTAGCACTGTTACGCTCGTAAGGTTTAATCTCTGTCGGATGCCCGTTCTTATCCAGTAATACCTTTGTCTCCGGAAAATCAAAATCAATTGAACCGCGTTCTTTTCTAAGTCCCTGCAAAATGGTGGAAAGTTCCGCCATCTTATCAAGCATCGGCACATAATCTGCAAATACAGTACGTTCTGCCTCATCCTTATGCTCAATAATTTTATTAACCGAAGTATAATTCATACGCTGATTCACACGGATAACACTCTCTACAATACGGTAGTCAATAACCTCGCCCTTCGGACTAACGGTCATAATACAACTGAGTGCCAACCGGTCTACACCCGCATTGAGCGAGCAGATACCGTTGGAGAGTTTGTGCGGAAGCATTGGTATTACACGATCCACCAGATATACGCTGGTGCCGCGTGCAAGGGCTTCTCTGTCAAGTGCGGAATTCTCCTGCACATAATTGCTGACATCCGCAATATGGACACCGAGAACATAATTCTCCCCATCCATCGTAAGGGAAACCGCATCATCCAAATCCTTGGCATCTTCGCCATCAATCGTAACCATCATAAGGTCACGCAAATCTTCCCTACCGGCACAGTCTGCTTCTATAATCTCATCCCCGATGCGCTCTGCCTGATTCATCACACGCTCCGGAAACTCCGTCTTTAAATCATATGCTTTTACAAGGGAAAGTATGTCCACTCCCGGGTCATTGATATGCCCGAGAATCTCGATCACTTTTCCTTCCGGATTACGTCCCGGTTTCCCGAAATCCGTAATCTCCACAACTACCTTATGACCATCTACGGCACCTTTCTTATTCTCCTTGGCAATGTAGATATCGGTAGCAATCTTCTGGTTATCCGGAATCACAAAACCATAACTTTTGCAGGTCTCAAACAATCCGACAACCTGCGTCATACCACGGCTTACCACATTGACAATCTCTGCTTCTGTACGCTTGCCCCCGCTTCTGGGAAGTACACGGATCTGGACCGTATCCAAATGGAAAGCATCCTTCACCTTGGATTCGGGAATAAAGAAATCCTCTTCCATTCCTTCCACTTCCACAAAGCCAAACCCCTTGGAATGGCTGATAAAAGTACCTTCCAAAAGACCCTTTTCCCTGCTTCTGCCATCGAAAAGAGAATACTTGCCTCGCTTATTAATTTGTATCTTTCTTTTTTCTAAGAGACTTTTTAATACGTTAGAAAGTTCTTCCCTGTCCTCCGGTTCCACACGCAATAAAATTGCCAGTTCCTTTTCTTTCATCGGAACATAATGTGCATCCGAAAACAGTTTCAGTATCAGTTCTTCTCTCTCCGCAAATGTTTTCTTCATTCCAATCCCCATAAAAAAACACCCTTGCAAAAACAAGGGTGCTTCACATACTTTTTCTACTAGAAATTAATATTCAGTACGGCTGCGATAACAAGAAAAGCAATTACTAAATACTTAGTAACCTTAACCATGGTGCCTTCCATGGAACGGCCTTTATTCTTACCCCAGTAACTTTCTGCTGCACCTGCAACAGCACCCAGACCTGCAGTCTTACCTTCCTGTAATAATACGATTCCGATAAGTGCAAGACAAACTATAATAAAAACAATTGTTAAAATAACTCTTAATGCTTCCATGAACGACTCCTCCTAATTTCATGCGAAGTTCATTCTAACACAAAAGAAATTATATTGCAACAATATTTCTGATAGTTTTTCCCAAAAAGATTGTAAATATAACATATGTATAAGAATATGGTTCCTTCGCAAGTGCTTTTATCTTACATAAACTGACAAAGTAAAATCGGGACAAAGATTGCCGGCACGTAATTCATAACTTTTAACTTGGTAATTCCAAGAAGATTCAGTGCAATTCCGATAATAATAACCGAACCAACGCAGTTCATCTCCGCAATAACTACATCGGACAATACCGGTGCCACCCACTGGGCTAGTAAAGTAATCGCGCCCTGATATACAAACACAAAAGCGGCTGAGAGCATAACACCAAGGCCCAATGACGATGCAAAAATAATCGAAGATACAAAATCCAGCATGGACTTGTTAAAAAGCATCTCATGATTGCCCTGAAGACCGCTCTGCAGTGCCCCTACAATTGTCATGGCACCAACGCAGAACAAAAGGGACGCTGACACAAAACCTTCCGCGATGGAAACTTTCTCACCCTTCTTGCTGCTGAATTTATTCTCAAGCCATTTGCCGAGACGATTTATTTTACCATCCAAATCAGTACCTTCGCCGATTAATGCCCCAATAACAATTGAAATAATCATAATCAAGGAATTCTGTCCGTCAAGAGAACCTTTAATCCCCAAAAAAAGGGTACACAAGCCGATTCCCTTCATCATCGTATCGGATAACCTCTCCGGGATTCCTTTTTTTAACAACAGTCCGATTCCGGATCCGATAATAACTGCAATTGTATTTACGATTGTACCTAACATAATGTTCTCCTGCTTTTTGCAATATGTTAATTGAAGAAAGAGTCCGCTATGGACTCTTTTCTTCACTTATATCTTATTTCTTAATTAATAAAGACTTACCTGTCATTTCTTTTGGCTGTTCCATACCCATTGTATCAATTAATGTAGGAACGATATCTGCTAAACATCCGCCTTCTGCAAGTGTGTAAGCAGGGTCATAATTAACAAGGATGAAAGGAACTTCGTTTGTTGTATGAGCGGTGAACGGTTCACCTGTCTCATAATCAACAAGCTGTTCTGCGTTACCGTGGTCAGCACAGATAAACATCGTTCCGTCTACGGAAAGTAATGCATCCACTGCCTTACCCACACATTCATCAACTGCTTCTACAGCCTTAATTGCAGCTTCCTGAACACCTGTATG
>JAGATU010000097.1 GCA_017621115.1 Lachnospiraceae bacterium | reverse complement strand
TGCAATAGAGATAAACTTAACTATAAAAGGGTATATGGTGCACCGGATTTAGTTGTAGAAGTGTTGTCTCCTTCTACAAGTAAAAAGGATGGTACTCTTAAACTAAGTAAGTATTGCAATGCCGGTGTGCGGGAGTACTGGCTGATAGATCCTAAGAAGAAGCGTATTGTTGTGTATGATTTAGTGAACGATGCCTTTCCGACCGTATATACATTTGAGGATGAAGTGCCGGTTGGTATTTTCGAAGGAAAATGTAAGGTTGATTTTAAGGAAATCTACGAATATGCACAGTTCCTGTTTGAACAGGAAGAGGGCGAATAGCGGCCTTGCACAGGGACAACTGGAGAGTTTCCTATTAGGATATGTCTGAATAGAGGTCTTTTCATAAAAGAGAGCATAGGAGTCATATATGGCGATATGCTCTCTTTTGCTTTTCCAATTTATTGACATGAAAAAAACAGAGATATATAATATTTCTGGGTATTTTAATTATATACATCAGGAGGGAACCCTATGGGTAAGACAGTACAGGATATCATGAACCTGATTAAGGAAAATGATATCAAGATGGTTGATTTTAAGATGGTGGATATTAACGGACAGTTCCGCCATGTAACAATTCCTGCGCAGAATTTCTCAGAGAAGACAATGCAGGATGGTATTGGTTTTGATGCTTCCAACTATGGATATGCAGTAGTGGAGAAGAGCGATATGGTATTTATTCCGGATCCGGATACAGCTTGTATTGATCCATTCTGCGCGATTCCTACTTTATCCATGACAGGTAATGCGATGATTATTGACAATCCGGAGAATAAGCCTTTGGCTCAGTATCCTCGTAATATCGTATTGGCAGCAGAACAGTATATGAAGGATAGCGGTATCGCAGATACTATGTTAATTCTTCCTGAATTTGAGTTTTATTTATTTGACCAGGTTGGCTGGAAAGTCAGTGCTGATGAGATTAGCATGGGACTGGATGTTAACCAGGCATATTGGAATGGTGATGTAGACGGCAAAGGTTGCGTAGTTCCTAAGCAGAAAGCCTATCATGTGGCTAAGCCTTATGATGCAAGTTATGAATGCCGTAGTGAAATGTGCATGTTGATGGAAGAGATGGGTATTCCGATTAAGTACCATCATCCTGAAGTTGGTGCGGCAGGCCAGTTTGAAATTGAACCACAGCTTGGTCAGATGTCAAAGATGGCAGATGCATCCATGATGATTAAGTACATTATTCATAATACAGCTATGAAGTATGGTAAGACTGCTACTTTTATGCCGAAGCCTGTATATGGTGAAGCAGGTAATGGTATGCATGTGCATATGTTACTGTTAAAAGACGGCGAACCGATTTTCTCAGATGATAACGGATATTCCAATTTAAGTGAGACTGCTCACTACTTTATGGGTGGTTTATTAAAGCATATTGCTTCTTTATGTGCTATTACCAATCCAAGTACCAACTCCTTCAAGCGTCTGGTTCCGGGATTTGAAGCACCGGTTACAGTTGGTTATGCTACTTCCAACAGAAGTGCTGTTATCCGTATTCCGGCATATGCTAAGACACCTAATTTACGCCGTTTCGAGATCCGTAACCCGGATGCAACCTGTAATCCATACTTCTGCTATGCAGCAATTTTAATGGCAGGTTTGGATGGTATTAAGAATAAGATTGATCCTCATGCAAATGGTTGGGGACCATACGATGTGAACTTATACAATTTACCGGAAGAAGAGAAAGCGAAGTTAAAGAGTCTTCCTACTTCCTTAGAAGAAGCGCTTAATGCTTTGGAAGCAGACCATGACTACTTAACAGCAGGAGGCGTATTCCCTGAAGTATTACTTAAGAACTTCATCGCTTCCAAGAGAGAAGAATGCCGTCAGTTGGCAGCTATTCCTCATCCGGCAGAGTTTGAGAGATATTATAACTTATAAAAAAGAACGAGCCCGTTTCGGTTTGAAGCGGGCTCGTTTCATATGTTTATTGTTCTAAAAATTCTTTAATCTTCGCCAGATTCTTCATGGCGACTTCCCGCCCGATGTTGTACACATTCTGTATTCTTTCAGGATCATGTTCCACTCTGCTAATCGGGAGATCTTCATCTGGGCAGAGTACGAATGTAGTTCCTTTCTTTTCCTCTTCTCTTATGTATCGGATGGCTTCGTTATAATCATTGTGGCGGTTGGCCATAGTATTAATAAAATTCGGGTATTTACGTAAACGCATCTTCATAAGAGGCATCAGTTTATTCGGGCCCTTTACATAACCTTCGGGCCGTGTCAGAATGACAAGATTTTTCTCATAGCCGATGCTCTGGTAATATTTAAGCGGAATGGAATCGGAAATGCCGCCATCCAGCAGTTTCATTCCGTCCACTTCCACAATACGGGAAACAAGCGGCATGGAAGCAGAAGCCCTTATCCAGTCAAGATCGTTGTCATATCCGTCTACGCATTTATGATACACGGGCTTACCGGTTACAAGATCTGTCGCCACTACATGAAATTCCATCGGTGAGGCAATGAAAGCCTCATTATCGAATACATCCAATTTTTTAGGAATGTCACGGTAGCAGAATTCAGCCCCATATATATCTCCTGTAAAGAGAAGAGAGCGGAAACCTGCCATTCTCGGGTCTTTGCAGTATTTTAAATTATAACGCAGGGTTCTTCCGATTTGGCCGGATTTGTAATTGCATCCGAAACATGCTCCGGCAGACACGCCGATAACTCCGTCAAAAGTAATCCCTTCTTCCATCAATACATCTATAATTCCGGCGGTAAATAAGCCTCTCATCGCACCGCCTTCTAAAACAAGTCCTTTTTTCATAATTATAGATCTCCATATAAAAAACGATTATACAAGTGAAAGTTTATCATATCTGTAATAGAAAACAAATAGGCACAATATTTTTTTAATTATAAAAAATAATTGTATAAAGAATGTATTGACAAAATGAAACAATATGATATCATAATGATATCAAAACAAATACATAATATGCTGGATAATAAGATAGGGTAGCGGCATAAGAAAGGTAAAAGGGTAAAAATATGAACGAAAAAACAATTACACAGAAGAAAAATGGTTTGGCAGCATTATTGCTTATCATTTTGGAATTGTTGATTGCGATTGCGGTAACCATCATTGGGGGAATCATTATGGATAGAAGCGGTAATCCGGTTTTATTTATTTTTGGACTTCTATGGGTATTAGTGGGCTGGATTCCCTTCCTTGGAATTAAGGAATTAAAACCGCAGGAAGCTTTGGTTCTTACATTGTTTGGTAAATATGTGGGAACAATCAGAGAAGCCGGTTTTTATTTCGTAAATCCGTTTTGTGAAAGTGTTAACCCGGCAGCAGGAACCAAACTTGCGCAGAGCGGTATTGAGACAAGAAAGGGAATGTCAATATCGGTTGGTGAGGATATTAATGTTTCTACAGAAAATACCGGTAAAAAGATTTCGTTAAAAGTAATGACACTGAACAATAATCGTCAGAAAATTAATGATTGTCTCGGTAATCCGATTGAGATTGGTATTGCGGTAATGTGGCGTGTGGTTGATACGGCTAAGGCTGTATTTAACGTAGATAACTATAAGGAATATTTATCCTTACAGTGCGACAG
>JAGATU010000096.1 GCA_017621115.1 Lachnospiraceae bacterium | reverse complement strand
AGCTCAGCTGCGGTAATACCTGCATCCTTTAATGAATTCTGTACCGGGATAGCTGTACGCTCGATCAGGTCATGTGTCAGTTCATCAAATTTAGCTCTTGTCAGGTTCATATCCAGATGCTTAGGACCTTCTGCAGTAGCTGTGATGAATGGTAAGTTGATATTGGTTGTTGTAGCGGAAGATAATTCTTTCTTCGCTTTTTCAGCTGCTTCTTTTAATCTCTGAAGCGCCATCTTATCATTTGATAAATCTACACCTTCTTTTGCCTTGAAGTCCTGAAGCATGTAGTCTGTAATCTTCTGGTCAAAGTCATCACCACCAAGACGGTTGTCACCGCTTGTTGCAAGTACTTCGATAACGCCGTCACCGATTTCGATAATGGAAACGTCGAATGTACCACCACCTAAGTCGTATACCATAATCTTCTGTTCTTTTTCGTTGTCAAGACCGTAAGCCAAAGCTGCTGCTGTAGGCTCGTTGATGATACGCTTAACATCAAGACCGGCAATCTTACCTGCGTCTTTTGTAGCCTGACGCTGGGCATCGTTGAAGTATGCAGGAACTGTGATAACAGCTTCTGTTACTTTTTCACCTAAATAGCTTTCGGCATCTGCTTTTAATTTCTGTAAAATCATTGCAGAAATCTGCTGTGGAGAATATTTCTTGTCATCAATCATTCTGCCGTTGTCAGTACCCATATCTCTCTTAATGGAAGAGATTGTCTTTTCTGCATTTGTAACTGCCTGACGCTTTGCAGGTTCACCGACAAGTCTTTCACCTGTCTTTGTAAAAGCAACTACGGATGGTGTAGTTCTTGCACCTTCTGTATTTGCGATAACGGTAGGTTTTCCACCTTCCATAACAGCTACACAGCTGTTTGTAGTACCTAAGTCAATACCAATAATCTTGCTCATGTTTTTTCCTCCTCTTATTCACATATATCTGAGTTAATTATTACTTGCTATATTTACTGTGTTACAGCTACCATGCTGTATCTCACAACAGTATCACGATACGTATAACCCTTTAATAATTCCTGTGCGATAACACCTTCTTCGTATTCATCGCTTTCTACCTGCATAACTGCATTGTGGAAATTCGGGTCAAATTCCTGACCAACTGCTTCAATCGGTTTTACTCCCAAGTTCTCAAGTTCCGTCATAAGCTGCTTATAAATCTTATTCAATCCTTCTGCAAAAGGTGAATTCTGATCTTCTTCCGGAATCGCCGCAAGTCCTCTTTCAAAATTATCTGCCACCGGAAGAATCTTTTCAATTACACTCTTGGCACCCATTTCAAACATGGCTGCTTTTTCTTTTTCCGTACGCTTACGATAGTTCTCAAACTCTGCCATCTGACGCTTTACCCTGTCATCGAGTTCGGCAATCTTGGCTTCGTAGGCTTCTGTCTTCTTATCTGTTTTTTTCTTCTTGCCAAGTCCTTTTTTCTCTTTTGCGGACTCTTCAGCTTCATTTTCTGTTTCTGCTGTTTCTTCCACCGGCTGCTCTGTCACGTTTTCCGCTGCATCTGCCGCATCATTTGTTTCTTCTGCCGCTTCGGCTTCCAAAATCTCTTTTTCCTGTTCTGACACTATATTTCATCCTTTCTGTTCTTAATCTTTCTTATATAATGAATCCAACTGACGCATAACCGTCTTCAGATTATCTACTACCTTGTCGTAGTCCATACGCTTCGGTCCGATTATTCCTATCGTACCTTTCATTCCTTCGCCCAACTCATAAGTCGCCGTTACAATACTGCAATCATTCATCGACTCAATCGGCGATTCCTTACCGATGTATACCTGAATTCCGGTATTGTTCTCATCTGCAAGAGTCTCATGTACCAATTCGTTCAAAACCCGCTTCTCTTCGAATGTGGTAATCAACTCGCTTGCTCTCTGGTGGTCGGCAAGCTCCGGATACTTAAAAATATTGTTTGTACCGCTGGTATAAATCTCTAAATCCTCATCAGCCTTAATCGCTTCAGCAACCGCATCAATTACCTCACTGATAATCTCGCTGTGGATGCCCGCCTGTCTCTTCAGTGCCGCGATCATCGGAAGGTTAATCTCATCAACAGACAACCCGTTCAGATGCGTATTCAACAGGATGTTCAGTTTTAACAATGTCTCATCCGTTAAAACCTCATCCACATTCAATATCGTATTCTTAATCACATTACCTTCGATTACGATAACCGCAAGAATCTGATTCTTCTCTACACGGGATAACTGAATGAACTTTAATTTGTTCTGATGAATGCTTGGTGCGGAAACCATCGTCGCGTAGTTCGTATTGACCGCCAGAAGCTTCGCCGTCTGCTTTAACAGATTATCCAGCTTATCTTCCTTTTCCAGCAGAAGTTCCTTTAATTCATTAACTTCCTGCTCTTTCTCCTTCATCATCATGTCTACGTATAAGCGGTAGCCCATATCGGAAGGAATGCGCCCTGCAGAAGTATGGGGCTGTAAAATATATCCCATCTCCTCCAAATCCGCCATCTCGTTACGAATCGTTGCACTGCTTAAGTTCAAATCCGTATATTTGGAAATCGTGCGGCTTCCTACCGGTTCTCCGGTCTCAAGGTAATTCCGGATGATAGCCTGCAAAATTTTCATTTTTCTCTCGTCTAAATGCATCCGGTCACCTCCTTTTGCACTTTATTAGCACTCGATTGCCACGAGTGCTAACACCTTCTAGACACAAGATATCACTGTACCTATTTATTGTCAACAAATTCTTTGCAAATAAATTATTAAAAATATATAAATCCGTGTTTATTTTCACATAAGAAAAAACGCGCCCTGAATAGGCGCGTTTTATTCCATATATACTTATTAGATTACAAAATCTCCTGCGATTTCGTTATTGAATACATAGTATACTTTTCCTTCTTCCGGTTTTACATATAACTGAACATCTTTTAATTCAGCTGCATCTTTTCCGTAATCGTATACCCATACATCGTTTGCAATCTTCGTTAAATCTTCTGCTGTGTAGTTCTTATCTGCAAACTGGATTGCCATTTTCACTTCTGCCTTGGCTGCTTTTTTTGCTACAGGCTTCTTAGCTGCTGCTTTCTTTGCTACAGGTTTCTTTTCTTCTGTTGCCTTTGCTGTTGTCTTCTTTGCAGCTGTGGTCTTGGCTACTGTCTTCTTTTCTGCAGGTTTTTTAACTTCTTCTTTTACAACAGGTTCTGCTGCTTTTTCAGCTACTGCCTTTGTTTCTGCCTTCTTTGCCACTGCCTTAGCTGCCGGTTTCTTTTCTACTGCTACAGTTTCCTTTACTGCTTCTGCTACTTTCTTTACTGTACTCATTTTTTACTTTTTCCTTTCTTACTTCGAATCATGACTAATTTCTGTAATATATTAATTCTGTCGCATGTCAATCTCAATGTTATGTCAACACGAATGAGTTTATCTTAGAAAAAAAGGAGTGTCAATGCGCCGTCTGAACAAAGAATTTTGCAAAAAAGACCATTCTTTATACAAATAACATAAAATATGCGATAACTATCACACCCAGCACAATACGATACCAACCAAATACTTTGAAATCATGTTTCTTTACAAAATCCATCAGGAAACGGATAACCGCAACCGAAACCACAAATGCCACAACCATTCCGACAAGTAAAATTGCCAGTTCCGTTCCCGTAAATGAAAAGCCGAACTTAAGCAATTTAAGCAAACTCGCCCCAAGCATGGTAGGTACGGCAAGGAAAAATGTAAATTCTGCCGCCGTCACACGTGCCACACCTAAAAGCAATGCCCCTACAATAGTGGCCCCCGATCTGGATGTTCCCGGAAATACAGCTGCAATCAGCTGGAAAATACCGATAATAAATGCTGTCTTATAGGTGAGTTGAGAAATATCCGTAATCTTAGACGCTTTATTCCTATTACCATCCTCAATAAAAATGAATAAAACGCCCACAACAATCAGCATTATGGCAACAGTCAAATAATTCTGGAAAAGTGCATCACACACTTCATCCAATCCAAACACCACCAAAAGTCCCGCCGGTACACATCCGACAATTACCTTCAGCCACATAACAATAATGTCTTTTTTAATAACCGGCTTTTCTTTAAAATCAAACGGAAACAGCCTGTTCCAGAACACTAACACAACTGCCAGGATGGAGCCAAACTGAATCACTACCTTGAACATCTCCCAAAACTCAGGCGTTACATCCAGCGTCACAAACTCATTTAACAAAATCATATGACCGGTACTGCTGATTGGAAGCCACTCCGTGATCCCCTGAACAATACCGAATAAAACCGATTTTAAGATCTCTACCATTATAATATCCTTTCCCATATAGAAAAATGAAGGATGTCTATCAACATAGACACCCTTTTTCTTTTGTTACCACCAACGTTTATAAGCAATTAATGCAGCAAGCGGAATTGCCACCTCGCATATCTGTACGAAAAAGCCTGCGCTGTCTTCCGTTACTCCACCGAATTCCCTATAAGAAACAACTATGTAATAAATAAATGATATTGCTGCACCAAGTATACATGCAATACCAATTTCTCTATTAAGAGATAACATGGACATTGCCGCAATTCCAACATAAATAATCATGATGAAAATCTGTACATACCGAAGAATTCCTTCCGGCATGTATGCAGAGCATTTGCTTTCTTTTGCATGTCTGCATGCCAAAATGGAAAAACCGTACAATGCTCTTGAAATCACAAAGCCGTATGAAAGAACAAAAAGTCCGTCTACCGGCATTTCGCTCCAGATACCGATTGCCAGCATAAAATAACATACGCAGACAATAATCGCAAAGTATCCGCCATGGGAATCTTCTAAAATCTCAAGCTTTTTCTCCCTGGTCTGGTGTGAACACAAAGCATCCACCGTACGGA
This sequence comes from Lachnospiraceae bacterium, assembly GCA_017621115.1. Next base: position 5,026 of record JAGATU010000096.1, on the reverse strand, counting down.
AAAAACCATCCAAATGCGCACCTGCCGATAAAATGCTCGGAAGCACTGCACCTACCACTGCAGGCAATACTGCATAATCACATAAATAAGGATATGCCGTACCCCAACATCTTATTACAAACCCAATGATAAATCCGATGAGCGGTACAAATACCAAAATATACATCGTATTTTCACGGTTACGTTCCATCTTTGTTTTAGGACTGATTGAATAAGTGGAAAATGCCATTAAAAAACTATTCCAAATACTTTTCATTGTTCCTCTCCATCTCTCGTAACGTAAAACAAATTACTCGATTACTACATCCTGACCGTATTCATCCCATACAATACAAATCCATGTCTTGCCCGGATTCAACTGAATCGGTTCTCCGTTTTCATCCAAATACTGTGCCGGCGCATCATCAATACGCTTCCAGGTACCTTCCTTCATCTTGCCGCCTGTAAATACCTGCACTTTATATCCGTTATCACCATGGCATCCAAATGCAAGATAATCATTCTCATCACGCACTTCACCGTGGCAATACTGGAAAATAACATTCGTCACCGCAAGTTGGTTGCCTGTCGCTTCATCAATATGCTTGTCCCCATATTGATAACGGTAGTACAAACCATCCTCCGGATTATATTCAAATCTTGCCTCCACACGAGAAAAACCGTTGGCTGCATCCGTACTCTTTCCACCCGGATATAAAATAGTTGCAGACGGTTCTGCCGCGTATAACTCATCCGTTCCATTTTCCGCAAATGTAAACTTCTCAACATAAGTATCATTGTGTTCTGTGCGATAGCCCAGTTTTTCAATGTCTTTTAACAAATCTTCAGTGTCCACATATACATTATGCGGTGCCTTACGGTCAGTTGAACGATGGAATGTATTCGGTGCCGGATGGTCAATCCCCGCTACTGCGCCACTAATATTGTCCACACGGTCAGAATTTAACAATTCACCTACATAAGGAGTCGCCTGTCCGAAATGCGCATACAATGCATCGTATTCCATTGCGTAATACACAAAATAATCACGGCTGCTTCGTACATATCCAATCTTTTCAAGGCTCTCATAATCTTCAAATATACCCATCAGACGGGTAATTCTTCCCTCAACCGGCACTTCATATATAATAGCTGCTTCTTCTGTTCCGGTCTGCGGGCATCCCTCTACAATATTATTAAGCATAACTGCAAGCGGTCTTTGGTTACGGATTTCTTCCGTAACAGGAAGCCCGGTCAGCGTACTAACCGTAGTGGTCTCTTCCACCACTTCCTCTACCACCGTAGTTTCTTCTTCTATAATTTCCTCAGGCGCTTCTTCCGGTTTCTGTGGTGCGCAGGCTGTAAACATCAGCACACACAGGACGGAAAGAATACCCAATAATTTCTTACGCATAACTAAATTCTCCCCAAACGAAGTCATTACATCACACTATTTTACTACGATATCCTCAAAAAATCTACTTTTTTTTGTTAATTATCTTTGAACCAGATGTAACCTCTCCGCAACACGCACCAACACATGTCCTTTAGGCATGGTTTTTAACTCATTTTTACTCACGGCCCCCAACTTGATAACCAGCATAAAATACACAATCACTGCCACTAAAAGCGATGGAACCAAACAAATTATATTCCGCCAAAACTGCGGAACTTCGGCTATTAATACAATTCCCTTATCCAATCCAAAATATACACCGGCTGTAACAACGCCCATCCAAAATGCTGCAATCGCCGGAAGCACAAATGTTTTAAACAGTTCCTGCTCATACTTCAAATGTTTTCGTATGGAAACCGCATTCAATACACACATTAAAAATGCATATACAACTGTTGCTATACAAAGTGCATATAAATTCAAATCCGTATACAACAAAAGCGGTACCAAAATCAATGTCTGCATTACCAATGCGCATAATGCATGTATTACCGGTTTATTCACTTTTCCCGTTCCCTGAAGCACAGCATTAGTCAGTGTAGATAATCCGTAAAACACAACCGCCACCGCCATTGTACGGATTAGCGCCGCAACAATGTCCACCGTTGCTTTCTGCGGATATAATAAAAGCACAACCGGCTTTGCCAGAACAAAAAGGCCTACAGCCGACGGTATCGAAATAAGCATCGTAACCTTAATCGCCTGTGCGATTTTCATATTGGTTTCCTGACGGGCATGCATCTCATATGTTCTTGCAATCGTAGGAATAATCGCCGCTGACATGGAAGATGCAATTGCGACGGGAATATTGATAATCTGCATTGCCTTACCCGAATACAAACCGTAACTCGTAGTAGCCTCCACCTCGGAATACCCCTTAAAGATCTGCATAATCTCTTGGTAAAATTTTAAATTAGAGGCTGTATTTACATTATATATAAATGTGCTCAGGACAACCGGTGTAACCATCAAAATAATAATCTTAAAAATCTCACCGTATCCAAGAACTGTTTCCGTCTTATCCCTTTGAATCCGTTTTTGGATGGAAGGCTTATTCAAAAGATAAATCATCCACATAAATATAAGGGCAATCAACACACCGCTTCCCGTACCGAGCGCACTTCCGACTGCTCCATAGATAGCCTGCGTAGTTGCATCTTTATCAGCAACAAGCCCCATTAACAGATATGCTGCAAGCAGACTGACAACGGCATTCAGAATCTGTTCCACAATCTGCGAAAAAGAGGTCTGTAACATCGTTCTGTGTGCCTGGAAATATCCCCTAAATACGCCTAAAAGACCGGACAGAAAAATAGTCGGTGCAAAAACACGTAATACCGCTGCCGAATTCTGCCCTACAAAAAATTGTGCACCAAAGAAACACAGAAGACTTCCGATGCCTCCCGTTATCATAACATAGATAAACGAACAGGTGAAAATTCTCTGTGCATTACGATATTCCCTCTTGGCAAGTCTTGCCGCAATTACTTTGGAGATGGCAGCCGGTATACTATAGGAAGAAATCAATAAAATAATCGTGTAAATCGTATACGCCGTATTATAATACCCGTTACCTTCATCACCGATAATTGCAACCAGTGGGCTTCTGTATAAAATTCCAATCAGTCTTACGATAATTCCTGCTGCAGCCAGTATCCCGGCCTGCATAATGAATCCGCCTTTTTTGCTATTGCCCATTTTCAAAATCCCGTGTGTGATTTTTTGCTTATTATAATTCGAATACCCCAATATTGCAAGTTAGGAGGCTATCCGTACAAATATCTTTGATACTCTTTTTCGTCTACTGTGACATCCTCTGCATAACAGAAACCAAGTTTTTCAAGCAGGCTCACGGATGCCGTATTTTCTTTATCCGCAAGTGCCTGTATTTTATCGAATTCAAAAACCGTTTTGCCCAAATGAAGCAGATGACTGCACACTTCGTACGCATATCCGTTACGCCAGAACGGTGACCCGATCACAAAGCCAAGTTCCGCCTCATTATACCCGGGTCTGTAATTAAATCCTGCCCTTCCGATTAATACCCCGTCTTCTTTCCGATGTATCAGCCATGTCCCGAATCCGAAATACTTGTACATATTTTCAATATAATCTTCAATATAATGCCTTTCCGCTTCCCGGTCCGCAAAAAGCGCTTCCGTATATTGCGTAACACGGGCATCCGCGTACAGTTCGTACAAATCATCCAAATCATCCGTTCCCATTTCCCTAACCGTACATCGCTCTGTCTCGGTTATATACCACGGAATACCGCAGTATCTCTGATAAACCTTTTCCAGATAATCCGGATCCAATCCTTCAATTCCCTCTATTGCAAACTGTGTACAACCCATAAGCCCCGTTACACCTTCATGATAACAGGCTATTGTATATCCGCCTTTTTCCTTCAGTTTTTCAAGAATGTCTTTGCTATCGGATATAAACAAAGTATCTTGAAGACTGCATTCATTGCATAAATTCTCCGGACAATCTGTCGCTTTTAAAAAAACCGTATAGTTATGCTTCTCCATGTCCCGGCGTAAAGTATCCCACTCCGGGGAAGAACTCATTTTTTCTATATATAATCCGTCACAAATCAAAATAATATTCTTTAGCATGTCACCGCCTCTTTCTTTTTTAGAATACCACCGTGATTCGTTTTGCACAATCCGCTACAGTATGATAAAATGTCTGTGCGCATAATTTGCGCCACTTTATATATAGAAAGGACCAGACAGTATGGCACAGAATCCTATTGTAACAATCACAATGGAAAACGGAGATGTGATGAAAGCGGAATTATATCCTGAAATCGCACCTGTTTCCGTTAATAACTTTATCAGTTTAATTCAGAAAAACTACTATGACGGACTTATTTTCCACCGTGTTATCAGAGGCTTCATGATTCAGGGCGGATGTCCTGACGGAACAGGCATGGGCGGCCCAGGTTATTCTATTCCGGGAGAATTCAACCAGAATGGATTTAAGAATGATTTAAAGCACACCGAAGGCGTATTATCTATGGCAAGAGCCATGCATCCGGACTCTGCAGGTTCCCAGTTCTTCATTATGCACAAGACTTCACCACACTTAGACGGCGCATATGCTGCATTCGGTAAAGTAATTGAAGGAATGGATATTGTTAACAAAATTGCAGAGACACCAACAAACTTCTCCGACCGTCCTTTAGACGAACAAAAAATCAAATCCATGACCGTAGATACCTTTGGCGTAGACTATCCGGAACCGAAGAAAATATAATCTAAATTATAAGAAAATACGGCAAGAGCCCCAATATATTGGGGCTCTGTTTTTATCCTTATACATCTTGTTGTTCATATTTTGTTCATATTTAATTAAAAGAAACTTCACGGAGGTAACATTTTTTATCCAAATTTATTATGTATACTAAGACCATAAGATAAAGACTATTTCAAAAGTATTAATAATAACTTTTTCATAATAAATGCCAAGCAAACAAAGTTTGCTTGGCATCCTCCCTTTTATAGGGTATTTTGTTAAAAAAAACAATTTTTTGCTCTCTTAATAAATGCATGACAATAATTGATAATAGAAATAAGTCCCCTTTGT
>JAGATU010000095.1 GCA_017621115.1 Lachnospiraceae bacterium | reverse complement strand
TCGAAGGAATCAAAAAAGTAACCGGTAGTGTAGTAGGAACCTACGGTGACGGTAGGGTCAAAGCCATCTACTACAATCTCGGTATTAACATCCAGAGGAGTGTCCGTGCTGAGAATCAGACGTCCGGATGGGTTAATAATCCAAATTGTCGAATCCAAGAATAAGTCAATGGCATCCAATTGTTTTTTAACGGTTTCAAGGGAAATCTCATTGCTGTAAAGGTCAGTAGCGTAAGTATTGGCGATTAAAGTGGCCTCTTTATACAGGGCGTCCGCCTTTTCACGCTTCAACTGTTCCAAGGTCATACTGGAAGCAAAGGTAGCAACAACAATAAAGGAGAAGAAACCGAAAATCAGGTATGCCAGAATTAATTTCAAATAGAGGGTTTTCCTCATGCTCTCACCTCAAATTTGTATCCGATGCCCCAGATAGTGGCAATCTTCCATGATTCATGGTCTTTTATTTTTTCGCGCAGACGCTTGATATGTACGTCAACGGTTCTTGTATCGCCGATATATTCATATCCCCAAATCTGATCCAACAACTGCTCACGGGTAAATACATGGTTCGGAGATGCGGCAAGGAAATAGAGAAGTTCCAATTCCTTAGGCGGCATGTCTACGGAGTTACCCATATAAATAACGGAATAGTTGGTCTGGTTAATAACAAGATCCGGATATTCCACGCATTTGATTGCAGGATCGGCAACCGGTTCGGGTGCTGCTTTGTAACGACGCAATACGGCTTTTACTCTGGCAACCAATTCCTTGGTATCAAATGGTTTTTCCATATAGTCGTCGGCACCAAGTTCCAGGCCGAGCACTTTGTCAAAGACTTCGCCTTTAGCGGAAAGCATAATAATCGGAGTTGCAGACTTGCTTCTGATTTCGCGGCAAACCTGGTATCCGTCGATGCCCGGAAGCATCAAATCAAGGAGAATCAGATTCGGGCGGAAGGTTTCAAAAGAAGAAAGCGCTGATTCGCCGTCATTCACAATTTCCGTTTCGAAACATTCCTTGGTTAAATAAAGGGAAATCAGTTCCGCAATATTATTATCATCATCTACAATTAAGATTTTCTGTTTAACTGCCATAATATTCCTTTCTGCCAATAGGCACTGGATTGAAAAGTGTGTATTTATTTCTCTTTAAAAACAGCAATGGTAACGCCGGCATCGCCTTCTCCGAATTCACCAAGGCGGTAGGAATCCACATATTTGGTTCGGCGCAAGTGTTGTTGCACGGCATTTCTAAGTGCACCGGTTCCTTTTCCGTGAACGATACGTACACTCTTAAGATGTGCCAGATAGGCATCGTCGAGATATTTATCAAGTACGGATAATGCCTCGTCCACTGTTTTACCAAGCAAATTAATCTCCGGTGAAATGCTGAATGACTTGGACATTTTAATCTTACCGGCATTGGTCTTCTGTGAAGATTTGGACTTGCTGATGGTCGGTTCATCCGGAATCAGTATCAAATCCTTAATATTTACATTGGAACGCATAATACCGCATTGTACAAATAAATTGCCTTTGGCATCCGGAAGGGAATTAACCGTTCCGCGAAGTCCCATGGAAACAATTTTGACACTGTCACCAAGCTGTAACTGCCCCGGTTTGAGTTCTTTGTGGGCAGGAGCGTTATTTTGTACAGAGAGTTTCTCCGAAGTATTCTTGAGCTTATTACGTACCTTGTCACGGGATTTTTCCAAATCGCTCATAGAGGCATTCGGGCCGGCCTTCTGGAAAGTACGGATGGTCTCATCCGCTACATCCTTGGCATCCTGAAGAATGCTTTTGGCTTTTTCATTGGCTTCACGTAAAATACGTTCTTTGGACTGCTCAATTTTGTCCTGTTTATTCTTAAGCTGATCCTGAAGAGTCTTGATGCGTTCTTTATAAGCAGCAATCTCTTCACGCTCTTTTTCAATCGTAATACGGCTGTTTTCCAAATCGGATAAGAGGTCTTCAAAACTCTCCTTATCTTCCGTAATATGGCGCTTGGCCGATTCAATCAATTCATCGGAAAGGCCTAAACGGCTGGAAATTGCAAAGGCATTACTCTTACCCGGAACACCGATTAAGAGGCGGTAGGTCGGGGAGAGTGTCTCTACGTCAAATTCACAGCAGGCATTCTCAACACCGGGTGTACTCAGCGCATAAACTTTGAGTTCACTGTAGTGCGTGGTTGCCATCGTACGGATACCGCGCTTATGAAGGTGGTCCAAAATGGCAATTGCCAAGGCGGCACCTTCGGTCGGGTCGGTTCCGGCACCAAGCTCGTCAAATAAACAAAGGGAATTCTCATCCGCATTAGCCAGAATGTGCACATCATTGGTCATATGGGAAGAGAATGTGGATAAACTCTGTTCGATGCTCTGCTCATCGCCAATGTCCGCATATACTTCCGTAAAAATAGAAAGCTGTGAGCGGTCACCTGCAGGAATATGGAGACCGGCCTGGCCCATCAGAGTAAGAAGACCGACTGTCTTAAGAGAAACCGTCTTACCACCGGTATTCGGACCGGTTACAATCAATAAATCAAAATCTTTACCGAGACGGATATCAATCGGAACGACTTTTTTAGGGTCAATCAATGGATGACGGCCCTTGCGGATGTTAATGATTTTGTCCGTGTTGAAAACAGGCATCGAAGCATTCATCTCATAGGCAAGGGAACCCTTGGCAAAAATGAAATCCAGGGTCGTCATAATGCGCTGGTTGTTCTCAATCTCAAAAGTATGCTCGCCAACCATGGCACTTAACGTGGCCAATATAACTTCAATTTCTTTATCTTCTTCAATGAATAATTCACGTATCTTATTGTTCAATTCGACAACTGCAGAAGGCTCGATAAATAAAGTGGAGCCCGTAGATGACTGGTCGTGAACAATACCCGGGACCTGGCTCTTATATTCGGCGCGTACCGGAATACAATAGCGGTTATCACGCATGGTAATGATAGCATCCTGCAAATAAGTACGGTAGGAACCGTTTACCATGGAATTCAGCTGGCTGCGGACCTTATCGTTAGCCTGTGAAATACTTCTGCGGATATGACGCAATGTTGCACTGGCATCATCTGCAATTTCCTCTTCGGATAAAATACAGCGTCTGAGTTCCTCACTTACCGGTGTAAGCGGCTGCAACTCGTCAAAAAAATGAGTAAGCGAATCATCCGGCAAGTCTGTACGTTCTTTGCGGCCGTAGGACTTGACGCGGCCCACATTTTCCAAAAGACCTGCAATTTTTAATAATTCTCCGGCAGTAAGCGATGCGCCGATTTCCAAAGTCTTAACGGCAGCACCGAGAGGCTTGTTATTGCCAAAAGAGATACCGCTTTTTTTGACAAGGCGGGAAAACGCATCCGCAGTCTCTTTTTGAGCCTGCCTGATATCTTCAAGATCTGTCTGGGGTAATAAATGCAGACAGAGTTCACGTCCGGGCGCAGAAGTAGCCTTATCTGCGAGACGTTCTATTATTTTTGTATATTCTAAAACCTGTAATACTTTCGAATTCATAAAAACTCCTTTATCCCCTTTAGATAATACCATATTTCACAGAGTACTGCGACTGTTTTTTCATAGCATAAGTTTACAAGAATGGCGGAATCCGCTATACTAAAAACACGTTGAAAACGGATTTTTTCGGATGGAGAGAAGAATGGAAGATTTTGATAAGAGTCAGAATTATGAAATGATAAAAGAGAGGATGAAAGAGAGGCCTATCAACCGTAAGAAATTGATGCGCCGTACCGTGATTACGGTGTCTATGGCGATTATCTTTGGTGTTTTTGCCTGCTTTACATTCCTCGTATTGGAGCCGGTGTTCAGCAATATTTTGAATCCGGAACCGGAGCCGGAAGAGGTTGTGCTCCCGGAGGAAATAGAAGAGATTTTACCGGAGGACATGTTAATTACGGAGGAGAAACCGCAACCGGAGACCACTATCCAGATTCAGAAATACGAACTGGATATTATGGATACTTATAACAGTACTTATCAGGAATTGTATAAGATTGTCCAAAATGTACAGAAATCCATGGTTACGGTAACGGAAGTAAGCCAGGATGTGGACTGGTTTAACAATGCCTACGAAAATAAAGGACATTACCAGGGTATTATTTTTGCCAACAGTAAGACACAACTGTTTGTGCTGATTGATTCTTTGGATATTGAGTCGGCGGAAGAGATAACGGTTACGTTTAAAGACGGAAGCAGTACACTCGGAACGTATCTGCAGCATGATATGAATTTGGGACTTTCCGTAGTATCGGTCAATTTAAGTGATATTTCGGAAGAGACAATGGATGCAATCGGTGTTATAGGGCTTGGAAGTTCCCGTTCTTCCGGAATGCTGGCATCACCTATGATAGCAATCGGAAAGATATTCGGAAACACGGATTCCGTAGCTTACGGAATGATTACCGCAGAGAATACAATTCTTAATATGACGGATTGCAATTATGAGTTGTTAACTACGGATATTTACGGAAGTGAAGCAGCAAGCGGATTTGTAGTAAATACGGCAGGATATCTGCTTGGTATTATTCATCAGGATGAGAATAGCGAAGAAACTAAGAACTTGATTTCCTTTGTCGGAATCACGGAATTGAGACGCACACTTGAGCGCATGTCGAATGAAAAAGAAGCGGCATATCTCGGAATTGAAGGTATGGATGTAACCCAGGAGGCCAACCTGACACAGGGAGTTCCGCTGGGAGCATATGTGACCGGTATTGTTATGGATTCGCCGGCTATGAAAGCAGGAATCCAGAGAGGCGATATTATTACGGCGATTGACGGAATTGCCATTCCGTCGTATACCCAATATGTGGAAGTGCTTTCGGATTACGAGCCGGAAGAGACAATTAATGTTAAGATTAATCGTCAGGGAGCGGAAGAATACAGCGAGATAGAGATTCCGATTATCCTCGGAAAAAGAAGATAGAAAGGTGTTGTAAGCACATGAAATATTTAAAAGATTACAGAGAAGGTGACAGAGTACAGGGAGTGTACTTATGTAAACATAAACAGGCTGCAGTCACCAAGAACGGCAAGAATTATCTGAATGTAATTTTACAGGACAGAAGCGGTACAATGGATGCCAAGGTATGGGATCCGAACAGTATGGGAATTGATGAGTTTGAGCCGATGGACTATATCGAAGTCGGCGGCGATGTAAGCAGTTTCCAGAGTTCTTTGCAGATTAGCATTAAAAGAGTACGTGTCTGCCATGAAGGAGAGTACAATCCGGCAGACTACTTGCCGACTTCCGAAAAGAATATTGAGGAAATGTATGGCGAAGTGCTTTCTATGATTGGGAAGGTACAGAATCCGTTTTTAAAAGAATTATTAGAGGCGTTTTTTGTAAAGGACGAAGCCTTTGCGAAAAGATTCAAATCAGCGTCTGCAGCCAAGGCTGTACATCACAGTTTTGTGGGAGGATTGTTGGAGCATACATTGAGCGTGGCGCAGATGTGTGAATTCTACTGCAGACAGTATCCGATGTTGAAAAGAGATTTGCTGATTACGGTTGCACTCTGCCACGATATCGGAAAGATTCGTGAGATTGCACCATTCCCGGCAAATGATTACACAGACGATGGTAATTTGCTCGGACATATTGTGATGGGTGTTGAAATGGTTGGCGAGAAAATCCGTGATATTCAGGGATTTCCACCGGTACTTGCCGGAGAAATCAAGCATTGTATTCTGGCGCACCACGGAGAGTATGAGTACGGTTCGCCTAAAAAACCTGCAATCATGGAAGCAGTAGCGCTCAATTTTGCGGACAATACCGATGCCAAAATGCAGACATTTAAGGAAGTATTACAGAATACTGACCAGACCGACTGGCTTGGGTTTAATCGTTTGTTTGAAAGTAATGTTCGTATGACGAGGATGGAGTAAAACTACAAGTTTACATAATTCGATGCAAGGGTGCTCGCGTTTCGGTGAGTGGAGAAAGTATAAAAATGAAAGAAAATGCTTTGTATATTAAGAATCAGCTGATTCGGGTGGAAATCATAGACATCGGTTCAGACGGTGAAGGAATCGGTAAAATAGACGGTTTTACTTTCTTTATCAAGGATACCGTAATCGGGGATGTGGTGGAAGCCAAGGTCATGAAGGCCAAAAAGAATTATGCATATGCCAGATTAGAGAAGGTGGTAACACCTTCTTCTTTTCGTGTAGAGCCGAAATGTGCGTTTGCCAGAAGCTGCGGCGGATGTCAGATTCAGGCGATGAGTTATGAAAAACAATTGGCATTCAAAGAGTCCAAAATCCGTAATAATCTAATCCGTATCGGTGGGTTTGCACCGGAATTTGTGGACAGTGTCATGGAGCCGATTGTCGGAATGGAGGAGCCGTTCCGTTACCGAAATAAGGCTCAGTATCCAATCGGAACCGATAAGGATGGACAACCGATTGCCGGATTTTATGCGGGAAGAACCCACTCCATTATTGCCAATACAGATTGCTATCTTGGCGTGGAAGAGAATAAAAAGATATTAGAAATAGTGCTGGATTACATGAAAGAGAATCATGTGACGGCGTATGATGAAAGCAAGCAGAAAGGACTTATCCGTCATGTCTTAATCCGTAAGGGCTTTACAAGCGGGGAGATTATGGTATGCCTTGTCATTAACCAAAAAGGCAGAAATGGCGCTAAAGAGGGCTTTTTGCCTGCGCAGGATGAATTGATAAGGGCACTACAGGCCGTAAAAGGAATGACAAGCATCTCCGTAAGCATCAACACCGAGAATACCAATGTAATTATGGGAAAAGAATTGCACACGATTTGGGGAAAAGATACCATCTCAGACACCATTCATGTGCGTGATACAGAGAATGATTTTGCGATGACCGATGCGGGAATCACATTTGCGATTTCGCCATTATCCTTTTATCAGGTAAATCCGGGTCAGACTGAGAAATTATACAGCCTTGCTTTGGATTATGCGGGACTAACGGGTAATGAAACCGTGTGGGATTTGTACTGCGGAATCGGAACCATTTCCCTGTTCTTAGCTGGAAAAGCAAAACAGGTCTACGGCGTGGAAATTGTACCGCAGGCCATCGAAGATGCGAAGAAAAATGCAGAGAATAATGGCATTGCCAATGCTGAATTTTTTGTGGGGAAGGCGGAAGAAGTTCTGCCACAGAAGTATGAGGAAGAAGGTATTTTTGCAGATATTATCGTAGTGGACCCGCCACGTAAAGGATGCGATAATGCCTGCTTAGAAACGATGCTCAAGATGCAGCCGAAGAAGATTGTGTACGTGAGTTGTGACAGCGCAACGCTTGCAAGGGATTTGAAGATTCTTTGTAAGGGTGGCTATGAGCTTCAGAAGGTTAGGGGCGTGGACCAGTTTGGGCATACGACACACGTGGAGACGGTGGTTCTCTTGTCCCAACAAAAATGATAAAGGCAATTGACAAAAGGTGCTCTAAGAATTATTATATAAAAAATCTTTTTGGGAAGGAAGGAATAATATGTTTTTATTCGTAGTCGAAAACACATACGAACGTATTGAGACAATGCAGATTACTATGCAGGGTCTTAGTGTTGTATGTAAATATTCCGGTTACGAAGAAAAATAAGCTTTCGAAACATAGTATTTCATAGTTGTTTTGACCACTTATCTTTCGGTAGGTGGTCTTTTCTTATTTGGGAGCAAATTATTACACAATATTGGATATTGAGAAAGAAGGAGAGGATATCATTATGGCAAATTTAGTTATTGTATGTGGACCTCAGGCGGTTGGAAAAATGACGGTTTCAGAGAGTTTGAGAGACAAATTAAAGTACAATATGATGATGAATCATGACAGCATAGAAATGTCGGATAGAATATTTGGTTTTGGAACAGCGGCACAAAAAGAATTCAATGCTATATTTAGAGAAAAGGCATTTGAACTTGCAGTAAAGCATAACGTAGATTTGATATTTACATATGTTTGTGCATTTGAAGTACCTCAGGAGAAAGAATATTTAATGAGTTTGGAAGAATTGTTTAGGAGTGCAGGTGGAGAATTTTATTTTGTAGAATTAAGTGCCGATTTAGAAACAAGACTTGCAAGAAATGAAACCCCGCATAGAATGGAACGTAAAGCATCAAAAAGGGATGTCGTATGGAGCAAATCTAATCTTTTGAAAGATGCCGCAAATCATAGATTGAATTCAGAGGATGGGGAGATATGGTTTAAAAATCATATAAAGATAGATAATACCAGTCTTAGTCCGGATCAAGTGGCAGACATGGTTATAGAAAGGTTTAAGCTGGTTGCGAATGAGAAGGAAGAAAAAGAATATCGCTTCGGGGTATAAAGAAGTATTGGGATTCTTATAGATACGGAATATAAATATCATATTATAGTTGACGATTTTATTGGAGATACCTATAATGGATTTATGCAATGCATAAAGGGGCAAAATATGGAAGCAAAAGAAGAATTAAGAAAATTAAGAGAAAGTACGGGGATGAACAGGAAGGAATTTTGCGAGTACTTTGAGATTCCTTATATGACGGAAACCGATTGGGAGCTGGGGAATAGAAGAGTACCACAGTACCTCTTGCGTCTGATGGCATATAAGATTCGTATGGAACAGTTGTCTGATAAGGATGTCGAGGATAATATGTGATTGTTGAGGTCAAAATAATATGGTATATTTATTACAAAGAAAGGAAGTGATTGTATGTTAGTAACAAAGGCGCAACAGGTGATAGATTCAACTGATACAGACAAGTTGGAATTATATCGTTTGATTGGTGAAGGTTATGAGGCAATGCAAGAAGGCAGAGTCAGTACAATCGATGAAGTAAGAGAAAAACTGAAAAAGAGGAGAGAAGAGCTTGGCTAGTGTAGTATTTACTGAACCGGCAGAGTATGATTTGCTGGACATAGAATACTATATCTTTGTAGACCTTTGCAATCCTCAAGCAGCTCAAAGAATATCGGATGGCATATTAGATGCCGCTGAAAAGTTAAGTGAATATCCAACAGGGCATCCTCTGGTAGATGATGAATTATTACAAAGTGTTGGTTTGCGAATGACACATTTTGATAACTATAACATTTTTTATTATTATGATATGACGAATGATGTAGTGTACATAATCAGAGTTTTGTATAACAAAGTAGATTGGCAGAGTTTATTCAAAAGATAATTGATTGAAACCAAGCCTCCAAATCCGCTAAAGATTTGGAGGTTTTCTTTTAACAAATAGGAGGAAATTTTATGAAACGAATCAATTTTGGACCGAAACCATTTATCTACCCGATGCCGGTATTGATTGTCGGTACTTATGATGAGAACGGTGTACCCAATGCGATGAATGCGGCGTGGGGAGCGATTACGGATATGAATGAGATTACCATCAGTATGTCGCCGCATAAGACGACGGAGAATTTCATGAAAACAGATGCATTTACCGTAAGTTTTGCAACGGAAGATACAGTGGTTGCCTGCGATTATGTAGGTGTGGAGACTGCGAGTAAGGTTCCTGATAAATTTGCAAAAGCAGGATTCCATGCAACCAAAAGTGAGAATGTGAACGCACCGTTAATTGATGAGCTCCCGATGGCATTGGAATGCAAAGTAAAAAGCTATGAGGATGAGATCCTTATTGGTGAGATTGTGAATGTTTGCGCGGATGAGAGCGTTTTAACCGATGGTAAAGTTGACCCGAAGAAGTTAAAACCAATCGCGTATGACCCGGTGAACCATACCTATATGGGACTAGGCGAAGTAGTTGGCAAGGCGTTTGGGGATGGTTTTAAACTGAAAACCGACTCAGAAGAATAGTTTGGTGTATAGCATATAAAAGGGGATTTAGAATGAAAAAGAAAACGATTTTATTTTTGGTGATGACACTTTTACTTTCTTGTACGGCATGTGCATCAAATGAAACTGCACAGGAAACAGCGGCAGAAACAGTACAAAAAGTAGTGGAAGAAACGGAAGTGGAAACCGTGCAGCCGAAGATGGATATTACGGATATTTCTGCGACGGAAAAGGAAATCTATTTTTACAGGGATGATTTGAAGATTTATGCGAAAATGTATATGCCGGAAGGGGAAGGCCCGTTTCCTGTGGTGATTTTTTCACATGGTTTTCCGGGGACGTATTTTTGGGCGGATGCTTATGCGAAAGGACTTACAAATAGCGGAATTGCCGGAGTGACATTTGATTTTATCGGCGGTAGCGCTGAGAACAAAAGTGACGGAACGGTTACAGAAATGTCAGTGCTTACGGAAGTGGCAGATTTGAATGCGGTAATGGATTCCGTGCAGTCCATGCCTGAGATTGATGCAAATAATCTTTTCTTATGCGGGCACAGTTTCGGAGGATTGGTGTCTACATATGTTGCGGCAGAAAGAACGGATGAGGTGAAGGGATTGATGGTTTGGGAACCGTCATATCAGATGCGAGAGGATATATTGCAGCTGTATCCGGAAGGAAGTGAAATACCGGATGAAATATTTTCACCTGCACATGTGGGAAGAATATTTATTGAAGATATGCAGGCTTCCGATATTTTTGAAGTGATGGGAAATTATGACAAGCAAGTGCTGCTTTTACAGGGTGAGTTATCAAAAACAAATGAATTACAAGAAGTATATTTTAATAAGGCTGCTGAAACATTCCCGAATATGCAGTGGGAAGTTATTGACGGTGCAACCCATGCTTTTTCAGGGAAAGCCGGAGAACGTGCGATGGAAAAATGTTTGAACTATTTAAATGAGAACATTGATTAGGATAATAATATCCGAATGTGACTTAAGAGAAATGTTTTGAGGGGAAAAGAATGCGCTTAAGACCATTTATAGCAAGTAAGGATTTTGAAATTATTAAAAACTGGATTTCAGATGAGAGAACTCACGCCATGTGGTGTGCGAATCTGATGGCGTATCCGATTAAGAAAGAGAACTTTGAGAGTGTAATGTTGGAGGCTGCCACCAGATTCGGAGACAGCCCCTATGTAACAACCACGGATGACGGAAAAGTAGTAGGTTTCTTTTGCTATTCCGTAAATTTGGATTCAAACGAAGGCATGCTTAAATTTGTAATGGTTGACCCTGCACAGAGGGGAAAAGGAGTAGGAAAAGAAATGCTACAACTGGCAGTTGAGTATGCATTCAATATCACAAAAGCCGATGCTGTGCACCTAAATGTTTTCCCGGAGAATACAAGAGCCAAGAAGTGTTATGAAAGTGTTGGATTTGTAGAAAGACAGACCGAGTTAAATGCATTTAGATTCAAAGATGAGTCCTGGGGTAGATGTAATATGATAATAAGGAAATAAAAGAGAAATTATTGACAATCAGAACAGATTAGTATAGCCTATTAACTAACGACTGTTCGTTAGCAAAATGGACGGGAGTATTTTACTAAGATTAGAAAGGTGATTGCAATGGAAGAAAGAAATACACGCGAATTAATTATGCAGGAAGCCCTTAATCTGTTTGCAGAGAAAGGTTATGCAGCGGTTTCTATGAGAGATATAGCAACAGCCGTTGGGATACGAGCCAGTTCCATTTACAACCATTTTAGCGGAAAGCAGGAGTTGTTTGATGCCTTGATTCAGAAGGCTAACGCTGTTAAGAATTCTTTGCAGGCTGTTTTTATGAATGCATTTTCTAAAGTGGAGACAGTCGAAGAGGAGGCATTTGTACAGACGGGCCTGTTTTTTCTGACAGGATATTTGGAAAATCCACAAGTAGCTCCGTTATTAAGAGTGTTGGAATGCGAGAGATTTCATAATGAGGGAGCTGACAGAGCGTGGTGCGAGTTGATGCTATCAGCGCCGTTAGAACACGAAGTTAATATTTTTAAGATGTTAAAGGCGAGTGGATTAATTGCAGATGAAAACGCAGAGGATTTGGCAGCGGAATATCAATCGGCTATTTTGCTGGCATATCTTACGAAAGATGTGGAACAGCTTCAAAGGCAATTACGGCGATTTTATCAACGGATATTTGGGTAAGAGGAGATAAAAAATGAGAATAAGAGATTTATATAGAATAAAAGGTTTTCCGTTTGTTACAGTAATACTTTCAATATTTAGTTTTGTGATATCATGTGTTGTTTGGTTACAACCGGAACTATTTGATTTTTTATGTATAGAAACAAGACCCAAGTATTTCTGGCAATATTTCAGTGGATGTTTTATACATAGTGTTGAGCCGAGATGGTCCATGTGGATTCACATGGGAATGAACTTCATGGGGCTTATT
Organism: Lachnospiraceae bacterium; assembly: GCA_017621115.1. The sequence goes on along the minus strand of JAGATU010000095.1, from coordinate 26,545 downwards.
CCGCTTGGAATTATTACGGAAAAAGTAATCGGGACAAAGAACATGTTTGGGCTGTTTTTAGGGGAATTGACAGTAACGGCAGTAGTTCTTCAGGTAGTTACTTTATCCAATCCGGGACAGGTAAGTGGGATATCATCCATAAGTTACGCATTTGCTACGGTTGCTTTTTATTGCGTTTATAAAGTGATAAAGAAAAAAGAAGTCTCCTGTTTAAAACAGGTATTATTTTACTATTGTGTGTTTGAATTTTGGGGAATGTTGCAGATGCTGATTTTGCAGAATCCAATAAATGCTCCGATGTCTTTTGCCGGACATATTTCAGGAATTGTGGTGGGAATCGTAGCAATTATCCTGACATCAAAAAACATTCACTGCAAAATAGACGGATAAAAATACTGTAAGGAGAAAAAGATAATGAAAGTATACAGAACTAAGAAAATGCAACAAGAAATAATACGAACTTACAATAATCTTCTGGCGCAGTGGGATGTGGAAACAGAAGAGATGGATATTAATACAGAATACGGAACGACACATATCGTTGCGTGTGGAAAAAAGGAGAATCCGCCACTAATTCTTTTTCACGGAGTAGGGGATGATTCGGCATTAATGTGGATATATAACGCCAAATATCTGAGCCGGTATTTTCGAATTTATGCAGTGGATACGATTGGAGGACCGGGGAAAAGTGTACCGGGAGAAGGATACAATAAGGACTTTGATGATGTATTGTGGATAGATGGGGTGCTAGATAAACTCTTGATAGAGAAAGCCTTTTTTGCAGGAGTATCCCATGGGGGATATCTTGTGAAGTATTATTCCTTATACAGACCGGAACGGGTAAAGAAAGGAATCAGTATTTCCGGGGCTATATCCGTAGGAGAAAAAGGAAGCCCGATGGCTACTATGATGAAAATATTTTTGCCGGAAGCACTTTTCCCGACAAAGAGAAATATACAAAAACTGATTGAAAAATTATGTGGTGAAAATACGCCAGTCTTTACGGAAAATAAAGACATTATGGAACATTATACATACCTCTTAAGAGGGTTTAACAATATGGCGATGGGCTATCATAATGTACGTCCTTTTACTGAGGAAGAGGTGGATTTGATTCGTGATAAAATAGAGTTTTTGGTGGGATTGGAAGATCCGTTTGAAAAACTTGGAGGAGCGGAGGCATTACGTAAGTATCATATGAAAGTTACTTTCTATGAAAATGCCGGCCATGGTTTGAATCATGAACGGGCAGATGAAATTAATGCAAAGATAGTGGAGATATTGACAGAATAAATGTATAATGGATAAATAATACAGAAAAGGACGAATACAATGATTTTATCAAATGAAGAATTAAAAAACATTTATTTTGGAGCATATGAATTTGAGGAGACAAGTGACGGATATCTTCAGTCATTCCAGTATACAAAGGAGCAGGTGGAATATTTCAAGGGTGCCTTTGAAATGTGGTATGAAAGATGTACGGCATCCTCTGCCAAAACACTTGAGTTTACAACTTCTGCAACAACGATTTCTTTTGATTATAAATTGATATGGAAATGTTCGCTGGATTCGTTTGAACTTATGGTGGACGGTCTTATTACTGATATCGCTTATGTAAAAGATATCGCGGACGAAGGCACAATTACATGGAATCTTCCGGAGGGAAAGAAGGATGTGGTAATCTATCTTCCGTCAGATGCTACGGTACTTATCCGTAATTTTGCGATTGATGCGGATGTAAAAAGAGCGGTAAAGAACGAAAAAGTGCTTTGGCTTGGCGATTCCATAACGCAGGGATACGGGCCGCTTCGTTCCTCACATACATATGTAAGCGTGGCTAACCGGATGCTGAATTATGATATCCTCAATCAGGGAATCGGTGGATATATATACGATAAGAATTCGCTTATGAAAATGGAAGGTTATACTCCGGACAAAATCATTGTGGCGCTCGGAACCAATCAGTATGGTGATGAAACCATGACTGCGGTTGAAGAATATTATGAACGGCTTATCGGAATTTACGGGAATGAGATTCCGATTCTGTGTATCACACCTCTTTGGAGAGGCGATTCCGAGGACGGAATCCCAACCCTTATGGCATATTGCGAAAAGATTAAAAAGATTGTTGCACAATATAAAAATATACGAGTTGTAGAAGGAATGAAACTTGTACCGCATCTTCCGGAATACTTTTTGGACAACCTTCATCCAAATTGCCTCGGATGTGAATTATACGGAAGAAACCTTGTGAAAGAAATTCAGAAGATGGGATTTTGATAGAGAAAGGTGTAAACCATGGGAATCAAGATATTTATGTGGATAGCAATCGGTATCGGTATGGCGCCGTATTTTGCCATATTTGCAACGCCGATTATGGTGTATCTTCGAATCGTCTTCTATGTGCCGTTTATTCGTGAGAAGTTGTTAGAGAAGGCAAAAGCGGACGGACATATTATCGAAGCAAAACTGCAAAAAACATACGATGATAGGGACAAGGACGGGAACTGGACCGGAAAAACGGTCGGTGTATATGTATACGAGTACAAAGGAAGGACACGTAAGACCAGATTGTCATCCCACTGGGAATTGTCGGATACGGTAAACCTGTATTATATTAAGAATCCGAAAAAGGCGATGCCGGCAAGTCAGTTAGGCGTTTGTGAACAACCGTGGATTAAGATGTATTTTTTGACGTGTGCAGTTTTGGCGGTTATATTTTCGATAATCGGAATCGTGACAGAGTGGCAGTTTTTGTATACATAGAAAGAGGTAAAACATGATTCTCAGTGCCAGCCGTAGAACCGACATACCGTCCTATTATTCGGAATGGTTTTATAACAGAATAAAAGAGAAATATGTGCTGGTCCGCAATCCGATGAATTATCATCAGGTTAGCCGGATTGATTTGTCGCCGAATGTAGTGGATTGCATTGTATTTTGGACGAAGAATCCGATACCTATGCTTCCTAATTTAGAGCGGTTACATGACTATAATTATTATTTTCAATTTACACTGACAGGTTATGGACAGGATGTGGAGAGAAATCTTCCTTCCAAAAAGGAGATTATCCTGCCGGCATTTCAGAGACTGTCAAAGGAAATTGGCAGGGAGAAAGTTGTGTTGAGGTACGACCCGATTTTCTTTAGCGAGAAGTATTCGATGGAGTATCATTGCCGGTGTTTTGCAGAATTGGCGGAAGAATTGGCAGGTTACACAGAGAAGTGTACGGTCAGTTTTATGGACTCATACAAGAATACAGAACGCAATGTAAAGGCTCTTAATTATGTGAATGACACATACGCAATGCAGGAAGAACTATTACAGCGATTTGTGGAAATTGCGGACAGGAACGGCTTATACATAGACACCTGTGCAGAGGCCGGTGATTTTGAAAAACTGGGAGTTAACCATGCACATTGTATCGACAAGGAGCGCATTGAGAGAATCATCGGTTGCAGAATAAATGTGGACAAAGATACCAATCAACGAAAGGAATGTGGATGTGTAGCAAGTATTGATATCGGTGCCTATAATACCTGTAAGAACGGATGCCTGTATTGTTACGCCAATTATATGGCAGACTCCGTTGAGAAAAATTATAGCGGACACAATCCCCAATCGCCGCTTTTGCTTGGAGAGATTACGGAAGCAGACGTAATAAAGGAGAGAAAAGTCAAGTCATTAAAGGATGTACAACTGAATTTATTGGATATGATGTAGACAAAACCCGAAGAATGTATAGAATTCCTCGGGTTTTTTATTTTCCAATTTCTTGCAATAATAGACATTGGAGGGGAAGTGCAATGAAAGGGAAAGTAAAAAAATTAATTTCGCTATTACTGGTTCTGTCTTTTTGTATGACAGGATGTGGTAAAGATAATCGTACAAATATTAAGAAAATAGAAGACATCGCCCAAGAAGAGGATAATCTTTTTTCCTGTTCCTATGATGGAGTAGCCCATGAGTTTATTCCGGAATTGCCGGAAGATACGCAGGGAGCACCTTTGGTGCTGCTGTTACACGGATATGGAAATACTGCCAAAAGTTTTCGCAGTTCCATACATTTTGAGGAGAAGGCTAATCCGCTCGGATATGCCGTTGTGTATGTAACAGGGGCGGCTAATCCGGGGGATGCAACGTCTGCTGTCGGATGGAATTCGGGAATGAGCGCAGAAGGAAATGATGATGTCGGATTTTTGGTTGCGCTTGCAGAGTATTTGCAGGAGGAATATTCACTTAGTGAAGAGCGTACATATGCGGTAGGATTCAGTAACGGAGCATTTATGACACACCGACTGGCAATGGAGGCTTCGGATACTTTTACAGCAGTTGTCAGTGTGGCAGGGATGATGCCGGAGGAAATCTGGTTAAATCGTAATGAATCAAATGATGTTGGTGTTTTTCAGATTACCGGAGAAAAAGATGATGTTGTTCCTAAATACAGCGATGGAAGCGCGAAATACTCTAAAGCACCGGCAATTGAGGATGTAATGGATTACTGGGTAAAATCAAATGGGCTGGAAGAAGCAGAATCAACTGAAATCGGAAAAGGTTCTGTTTTCACGAAATACGCAAAAGAAGGAAAAGATAAACGGGTTTGGAACTTGTTTATAAAAGACGGCCGCCATTCCTGGCCGGATGAAAAAATAACCGGTATCGATATTAATGCATTAATATTGGAATTTATGGAACAGTAAAAGGAGAAGATAAATGAACGCAACTATTACAAACATTAAAACAAACATTTCGAAAGTTATCATCGGCAAAGAAGATACCGTAGATTTATTGCTCACATCGCTTATTGCAGGCGGTCATGTGCTGCTTGAGGACGTACCGGGAATGGGTAAGACCGTACTTGCAAAGACGCTTGCGAAGTCCATGAATATGAAGTTTAGCCGTATCCAGTTCACACCGGATTTACTGCCGAGTGATGTGACGGGATTGTCATATTACAATCAGGAAAAAGGCGGTTTTGTATTCCGTGAAGGTCCGGTATTTACCAATCTTTTATTGGCGGATGAGATTAACCGTGCCACACCGAGAACACAGTCCAGTCTTTTGGAGTGTATGGGTGAGAGACAGGTGACGGTGGACGGGCAGACGAGAGAACTTGAGACACCGTTCTTTGTTATGGCAACACAGAACCCGGTGGAAACATTAGGATGTTTCCCATTGCCGGAAGCGCAGATGGACCGTTTCCTGATGAAAATCAGCATGGGAGCCATGAGTAAGGCAGAAGAACTGGAAATGATTGATCGCTACATTTGTGATGAACCTTTGCAGAACATTGAAGCGGTATGCAGTGCAGAGGATATCTGCAAATTGCAGGAAGAATGTCGCAATATTTTTGTACATAGTGATTTGCGTAACTATATTGTGGAACTGGTACAGGCTAGCCGTAGCGGAACGGGTGCCGGAATGGGCCGTCCGGGAATGGAAGAAGGTGTAAGTCCTCGAGGAACGCTTGCGCTTTTGCGTGCGTCCCAGGGATATGCGCTTATTCAGGGAAGAGACTATGTAGTTCCGGAAGATATTAAAGCAGTAACAGTGCCGGTTTTGGCGCACCGTCTGATTTGTGAAGAAGACGATTATAAGCGTAAGGCAGGCAAGATTCAGAGCCTGCTTCAGACAGTGGCAGTTCCTACGGAGGATTGGAAAAGAGCATGATTGCAGTATTGGTAATCGGCGTATTGCTGATAATGTTTGTTTACAGGGCAATCTACCGTAGCATCTGGCATAAAGAACTGACGGTAGACTTATCCTTTGGGCAGAGTTATGTCTATGCCGGGGAGAGTGCGCAGTTAAAAGAAAAAATAGAGAACCACAAGAGAATGCCGGTGTCCCCATTGGAAATCCGTTTTCGTGTAAAAAAGGGAATCCGTTTTCAGGATACCGATAATACTTCTGTGAGTGATTATATCTATAAGCGCGATATTTATGCGCTTTTGGGAAGACAGCGTATTACACGTACCCTGCAGATGGAATGTCAGAAAAGGGGTTTGTATGCCATTGAGGATGTTTCGATGGTCAGTTATTCCCTTTTGCATGAAGATACCTATCGTAAGAATGTGGATACGGATGCGAAGATTTATGTGTATGCAAAACGAACGAATGTGGATGATGTCCTTCGTGCCGGCGAGCATCTGATGGGTGAGCAGGAAAGCGATAGAAAATATCTCGAAGACCCGTTTGCGTTTGCATCCATCCGTGATTACACGATGCAGGACCCAATGAAAAATATCAACTGGAAAGCGTCTGCCAAGACCGGCGATTTAATGGTTAATACCTTTACTTCCATGAAGAATGAGAAAATAATGATTTATCTGGATGTGGAGGATAAAGAGATATTTAAGAAAGAACATCTGATAGAGGAAAGCATTTCGGTAGCGGCAACCTTATTCCAGAAACTGATGAGCAAGGGAATGGAAGTCGGAATTGCAATTAATCTTCGGGATGAAGAGAGAAAATCTTTCTTTTATCTGCCGCTTTCGCGCAGTAAGAGTAACAGGATAATCCTTGAAAAGAAATTGGCTGTAAACTGGAAAGAAGACGCCGTGATGGATTTTGAAAAAGTGTTGGAAGTATCGCCTAAAGATGCGGTTCCGATTATTATTTCCAAAAATATTCCGCCACAGAGAATACAGAAAGCGGAAAATCTGATTGGAAGTAAATCAGGAGGAATCTGGGTTCTGCCTTATGAGTTTGGAGAAGTACCGGAAGTACATTCAAGTAGCTTCCTGTTTGTAAAACGGGAGGTGGATGAATGATGAGAACGAAAATGAAAAGATGCCTGGAATGGATTCATGTACTTATGATTCTTTCCATGGTGACGCCGCTTATTTATATGGGCGTTATGCAAAGAGATCCGCAACTATTATACCGGATTTATTTTAGCAGTTACATATTGGCAGTGCCGGTTATCGGAAGCATGGTTGCCTCCAGAAAGTGCAGAAGATTCTGGGTATATTTGTGTTTTGTGGTTGGTTTCTTTTTTGTGGCTAAAACAGGTGCGCAGATAATAAGCAGCTCTTTCCCGGACGAATTGGCGTCGAATATTTATCGGTTATGTATGAATGTGATAGCTGTTTTGGTTGCGGTAATAGCCTATATTATGAGAATATACCGCTCAAACAGAAAGAAGGCAAGAGAGATTAGTGACGCTTCTTTTGTGGAATCGATGGAAGTGGATAAGCCCAATCCAAAGATGGCAATTCTCTTTGTGGCATTTTATTTGTATGCGCTTAATCTGGATTGTCCGCAGGTATGTAACCTTGCATTGTACAGCACGCTCATATATCTTTTGTTTGCAGTAGTATATGAATATATTAAAAAGACCGAAGACTATCTGAGACTGAACGAAGAGGCCTGTCAGGTGCGGAATATTCCGGCGAGAAGAATTTATGGGATAGGGAAAGCGTTTCTGATTGTCTTGTTAGGTTTGTTAATGCTTACTATTTTTCCGGCGTTATTAACAATGAATAACCGCTCTTACAATGATATCCGTAAGAGTGAACCATCAAAGAATGGAATCATAGAGTATGAGTTTACAACACAGCCAATGATTGAGATTCCTGAATTTGATACGGAGCTGGTTCCGGTAAATGATGAATTGTCACCGATGGCAGTATTGATTGTGGATATTTTCATTTATGGGACACTTATATTTGCGGTACTTTTGTGTGCGTATGCCCTCTTTCTTGGGTTGCGTAAGATGTTAAGACGATTTGAACAGTCATCCGTTGAAGAAGAGGATATTGTTGAGTCCCTTGATTATATGGATGAGGGAGAGAAAATTGGATTTTTAAGGAGGACATGGGCAAGAACCGAAGAAGATAAAATTCGCCGTAATTACCGTAAGTTTATCCGCAGGCACAGAAAAGACCGTCCGGCAAAGTTTGAGACACCGACGGAAATCGAAACGGCAGCAGGCGTTGTAGATACCACGGAAGGAAAAGAATTACATAAACTGTACGAATTTGCAAGATACGGCTTTAGAGAATAGAGTTGTATAATTTTGAATATGAAAAGGAGGACGCAAAATGTATATTTTGGGTCGTACACAGATGATACCGACCGACTCTTATGAAGATGCAGTACGTCGCATTATGGCAAAAGGATTTGACGGAGTGGAAATCGGTATTTATAACAGAGAGTTTGAGATTCGCGAATCATTCTTTGAGGAAGATTTTCCGGAGAGAATGAAGGCCTGCATGGCAGAAAACGGCGTTAAGGCATATTCAGTCGGGGCGCATATGGATTATACCGAAAGCGAAGAAAAACTGCAGGCAATAATAAAGGCTGTTGGAGTTGCGGCCAAGCTTGGTGCCAAGCAGATGATTATCAACGGTGCCATCCGCAAAGAAGAACTTACTTTTGAGGAACAGTGGGATAAACTGATAGCAGATACCAAATTAATTTGCGCAGAGGCCGAAAAGCAGAATGTTTACCTTGCAATGGAATTTGAGCCGGGATTTGTAGCGGATAATACAGAGAAGATGTTGAAAGCCTTTAAGGAGATTCATTCTCCGATGTTGCTGGTAAACGCTGATATCGGACATGTATTTTTACAGGATGAAGATCCGATGGCAGCGCTGGAAAAATGCCGTGGTCTGGTGGTACATGCGCATTTGGAAAATATGGCAAAAGGAGTACATAATCACTTGATTCCTTGGGAAGGTGACATGGACCTGAAGGCATACCTGACCAAGTTAAAAGAAATAGGTTTTGACGGAAATGCTTCTTTGGACGTATATCAGTATGATTATGAATCGGTAGCAGAAGAATCGGTTGCCTATTTAAAGCGCGTTCTGTCTGAAATAGAGAATGAAAAATAGTGCCTGTCACTATAAAAAACAACTTTAGAAGCACATGTTTAAGTGGTAAAATCAACCTATAGAACTCTTGGGGAAGAGAAGAAAAATAGGAGGTTACAATGAAACTTTACGTTAATGTAAATGCGGCATTTGACGGAATCGGAACGCAGGACAGACCGTTTCGCAGTATTAATGAAGCAGCCAAAATAGCTAAGCCCGGTGACGAAGTGCTCGTGGCACCCGGTGTATACAGAGAATATGTTAACCCTGTTAATGCAGGCGAAGAAGATGCAAGAATCATCTATCGCAGTGTAGAACCTTTGGGAGCAGTTATTACAGGTGCGGAACAGATTAAGGACTGGACATTATACGAAGGAAATGTCTGGGTTTGCAGAGTGAAAAACAGTATTTTCGGAGGCTATAATCCATATACAACATTTGTATACGGTGATTGGTATTTTGCAACAGCAGACAAGCATACAGGCTGTGTATATCTGAATGATAAAGCAATGTATGAGACAGCTTCTTTGGAAGCCTGTATCAAAGCTGAAGTATATGAATGCAGCTGGGTATCGGAAGAATCTGTTTATAAATGGTACACAGAGCAGGATGAAGAAAAGGATGAGACTGTAATCTATGCGAACTTCCAGGGCAAAAACCCGAACGAAGAAAATGTAGAAATTAACGTCAGACGTATGTGCTTCTTCCCATCCGAGACAGGAAGAAACTATATTACGGTAAGCGGCTTTAATATCAACAAAGCAGCAACAACATGGGCGCCGCCTGCAGCATTCCAGGACGGTATGATTGGTCCGCACTGGAGTAAGGGATGGATTATCGAGGACTGTGAGATTTCGAACAGTAAATGTTCCGGTATTTCCTTAGGTAAATATTTGGATCCTGATAATAACCACTATTTTACATACAAATACGTAAAGAGCCCGACGCAGATGGAACGCGATGCGGTTTGCCGCGGACAGTACCATGGCTGGTTAAAAGAAAATATCGGACACCATATCATTCGCAGAAACAATATCCATCATTGCGAGCAGGGTGGTATTATCGGCCGTATGGGCGGTGTATTCAGTATTATTGAAGATAACCACATTCACCATATTAACAATATGATGGAACTTGGAGGAGCAGAGATTTCCGGTATTAAGATGCATGCTGCAATTGACGTAATCATGCGCCGTAACCACATCCATCATTGTACAATGGGTATCTGGTGTGACTGGGAAGCACAGGGAACACGTTTATCACAGAACCTGCTTCATGACAACCAGCGTCCGGCATTTGCCAAGGCTTTGGCAGGTGGTATGATGTCCCAGGATATCTTTGTGGAAGTAAGCCACGGCCCGACATTAATTGACCATAATATTATGCTTTCGGATGCAAGTTTGCGTTTTGCAACACAGGGCGTAGCAATGGTACATAATTTAATTTGTGGTGCGCTTACGGATGTTGGCGGCGGTACGGCACCAAGATATACGCCTTACCATATTCCGCACAGAACGGAAGTTATGGGATTTATGACATTTCTTCATGGGGATGACCGTTTCTATAACAATATTTTCGTACAGAAATGGCCGGCTGAAGATGTAATCACACGCCATGACAGTGATGACGGATATGACAGTGAAAACCGTCACGTGGGTACATGGACATTTGACGAATATCCAAATTACGACGAATGGATTGCGCAGTTTGATTTTACCAAGCCTGCTAATATGAAAGGATTGGAACCTGCTCACTTCGGACACCTTCCGGTTTGGTCGGAGGGTAATGTATACCTCGGTGGCGCTAAGGCATGGAAGAAGGAAGTTAACGGTTTGGTTGTCGACAACGCAAGAGAAGATGTGAAGGTAGAGCTGGTTGAAAAAGACGGCAAGTATTATCTCGATACCAATGTATATGACTTTGTAAAAGATTTCACAAGCCGTATGATTAATACCGATGTACTCGGTATGGCATTTGAGCCGGAACAGAAATTTGAAAATCCGGATGAGACACCGATTCAGTTTGACAGAGACTATTTTGGTAATCATCGTGGAACCACTGTTATTCCGGGACCGTTTGCCTGTGTGGAAGATTCTAAAAAAGCATTATAATAATTTAAAAAGTAATAATAGAAAGCCCTTCCGAACCGGAAGGGCTTTTGCTATGTCTGAAATAATTATTTTTTAATTAATCTTACAACGAAGATAATCAGGCAGGAACCGATAACACCGCTGATGATGCTGCCGATGATATTGCTTGCTGAGAATCCGATTAAACCTAAAACGAATCCACCAACAACACCACCTAAAACACCGAGAATGATGTTAAAAATAAGGCTGTAACCTGTCTTCATAATGTAACCTGCGAGCCATCCGCAGATACCACCGATAATAAGAGCGATAATGATATTCATAATGTATTTCTCCTTTTTGTATGATATGTACATGTATATTATAACACTTCATTAATATAATGTCAGTGTATATATCGGTTAATCAATCTTTAAAATTAACTCCAAAATACGCTTTGCACAAATATTCATTTCTTCTCTGGTCAGAACACCGGCTTGTAAGGCTTCCATAATGTGCTCAGGATAACCGCAGCCCATCTTGATGTCGTTCTGTGCTTTGATTTCTTTGTACTGCTGTGCAAAGTTCCACCAGTCCGTGGTGACTACGCCGTCAAATCCCCATTCACCGCGTAGAATATCGGTTAACAATTCTTTACATTCCGAAGCACGATGACCGTTGATGATATTGTAAGAAGACATAATGCACCATGGTTTGGCGTCTTTTACAATCATCTCAAATGCTTTTAAGTAGATTTCTCTTGCGGCACGTTCGGAAATACGCGAATCACTGTTCTTACGGTTGGTTTCCTTGTTGTTAAGGGCAAAATGCTTAACGGATGCGGAAATATGTTGCGATTGCATACCTTTTACCATTTCGCCGGCAAGAACACCTGTCAGGTACGGGTCTTCGGAGTAGTATTCGAAATTACGTCCGCATAATGGGCTTCTGTGTATATTAATTGCAGGAGTCAGCCACATGGCAATATTGTTTTCCTTTACTTCCTTCGCACCGGCTTCACCAACCTGATAAACAATCTCAGGGTTCCATGAGCAGGCAAGCAGGGTTGAGCAAGGGAATGCCGTCGTGTAGACACCGCATTTTGGCTCGATTCGAAGTCCGGCAGGACCGTCTGCAGTCATAATATTCGGAATGCCGTATTCCGGCATATTGCCCATGCCAAATGTGTTGGCACAACCGGTATTCGGCTGTCCGCCAAGAAGGTGGGCCACTTCTTCGTCCGTCATCTGAGCTAAGAAATCATCTAAGGACATTTCACCGTTAGCTACATCAATAAGCGGACGACAACCATCTTTGTAAGGAGTCTTCCAGCCAAATCTGCCCGGGAGATAGCGGGTGGCAGGGAAGAAACAATCGTAGTCCTTGCCATCCATATATGTAATTTCGGTTGCATTCGGGTCATTGGATTCGCTTATCGGAAGCGCTTCCATATTGCCATCGGAAAGCATTCGTTCCTTCAAAGAGGTAGGAACCAGTTTGGCACTTAACTGTTCCACAATTTTAGTTTCAGAAAGAGTATAAATATAATCCAGTTTTTCTGCATTTCTTACGGAATTGCCTAAGTAGAAGCAGTAATCGCCTGCTTCCAAAAGATAAGCAGATTTCTGAACCTTTCCAAGGTCGTCATAAGAAGCAAGGCTGTCAATGTTGAAAGACAGAACCATGCGCTGCGTCTCGCCCGGAAGCAAAAGTTTTGTCTTTGCAAAAGCAATCAGGCTCTTAGATGCTTTGCCAAGGAGTCCCTGCGGTGCACCGCCGTAAAGCTGGATAACTTCCTTGCCGGAAACTTTGCCCGTATTGGAAACGGAAACATCCACGGAAATCACACCGTCTTTTTCACAAACGGAATTCACATTCCATGCAAAAGTCGTATAGGAAAGACCGAATCCGAATGGGTAATTCACCTTTTCAGCAGCGCCCGGAATCGTCTCAAAATAACGGTATCCCACATAAATATCGTCTGTATAATCTACATAATCTTTAGATTCATGGAAATTGTAAGAAGAAGGATAATCCTCCAGCCTTTTTGCGAATGTATCGGATAATTTACCGGAAGGATTGCCGATACCAAAAAGAAGCTCGGCAGTAGCACTTCCGCCTTCCATACCGCCCTGGAACGCCAGGAGTACAGCCTGAATCTTTGCATCGTTGATGAACCACTCGGTATCTACCATACCACCTACGTTAAGCACAACGATAATCTTATCAAAGTATTTCTTAACCTGCTTAACCATGGCTTTTTCGGCATGAGACAGATAGAAATCGCCATCCTCAAAAAGTTCGTCGCCGGTTGCATCCTGTGTATCGTAGGTGCTTTTGCGATCCCAGTCTTCACCGGAAAAACGACAGATGGTAATCACTGCAGTGTCGGTAAAAACGCGGGCTTTTTGACAGAGTTCATCCGGAAGTACGGGCTCTTTTGTCATGCCCGGAAGCTTGCCGTCGGCGTACTGTGCATCAATATCTTTTTTATAAAAATCAACCAAATCTTCAAAAACGGAAACAGAGTCCCCAAGTTCTGTCAGGCCGTCATAAAGATTCTTAATATAAGAAACGGTAACATCGCCGCTTCCGCCGCCGCCTTTTACATAATCTATGCATCCCTTGCCAAAAAGTGCTAACTTCACACCTTTTGTAAAAGGAAGAGCATCCGCTTCGTTCTTTAATAAAACCATGCCTTCTTTGGCGGCATTTTTAGAAAGAAGAATATGCTCTTTGCAGGCAGTTACCTTTTGTCCGTCCTTGCCAAGGGGCAGATTCGGTTGAAAAAATGATCGTTGCCACTTACCCATAATAACCTCCGATTTTATAATTAACCTTAAGTTAATCATAGAGGCTTGCAACATGTTTTTCAAGGGAAAACAAGGGGATATTTGTAGAAAAAGACAAGATATTCGCATATGCTGCGACACACCACATTATCTAGATGTGGAATTTGAAGGTACTTTCTGTTATAATAGCATAGGTAAAATGTTATAGATATGCGGTTTTTCAGATAGGGGATATCATGAAGAATAAGATTAAGATTAAAGGAGTTCTGAAGTCCTACCTTCAGATTTCCATTTATTTAGGAATATTATTAGCAGCGGTAACATTGGCGGTATGGTTTTTGGATTACCGTTCCGGCCTTGTGATGACGGCATTTACGGCATTCTATTTTGCCATTATTGCTCTTTCATCCCATAATAATAAGCCGGTTATTATGAATGAACTGATTAGTTTTGCGACAGAATACGGTCAGATTCAGAGGAAGTTACTCCGCGAACTGGAAGTGCCCTATGTACTTTTGGATGATACCGGTAAGGTTTTTTGGACCAATAAGGCATTTGAAGAAGTGGTACATAAGCCGAAGGGATACCGTAAGTCCCTGTCAACGCTGATTCCGGATATTACAAGGGACAAGCTTCCGATAGATGTGGACAATACTGAGTTTGAGATTTCTTTTGAAGGCAATGAATTCCAGGTGAAATGTCATAAAGTTTCTCTGAAAGAGATGGCACAGAACAGTGACATTATCAGTCCGGAAGGCTATGACGGATATCTGATAGCGGTATATTTGTTTGATGTAACCGCATTAAAGATTGCCCTTAGGGAAAATGATGCCCAGTCATTGGCAGTCGGACTCTTATATCTGGATAACTATGACGAAGCACTGGAAAGTGTTGAGGAAGTAAGACGTTCCCTTTTGACTGCGCTGATTGACCGTAAGATTAACAAATATATTTCATCCCTTGACGGTATCGCCAAGAAGATTGAGAAGGATAAGTATCTGGTTATCCTGCGCAAGCGTTCCCTTATGCAGCTGCAGGAGAATAAATTTGACATTCTCGAGGAAGTTAAAACCGTTAACATCGGTAACGAGATGGCGGTAACCATCAGTATGGGTATCGGTCTGGACGGACTTACGTATCTGCAGAATTATGAATTTGCCAGAATCGCAATCGACCTTGCGCTCGGACGTGGTGGTGACCAGGCGATTGTTAAGACAACTGAGAATATTACTTACTACGGCGGTAAGAGCCAGCAGGTAGAGAAGAATACACGAGTTAAGGCGAGAGTTAAAGCTCATGCGCTCCGTGAAATTATTACCAGTAAGGACCGTGTTATTATTATGGGACACCGTATCCCGGACGTGGATTCCTTTGGTGCGGCAGTCGGTATTTACCGTATTGCAAGAGAATTGGACCGTAAGGCCCATATCGTTATTAATGATGTGACAACTTCCGTTCAGCCGCTTAGGGATTTGTTCTTATCGGAAGAATATGATGAGGATATGATTGTCAGCAGCGAGCATGCTAAGAGTTTGGCAGGTGCGGGAACCGTACTTGTTATTGTTGATGTGAATAAACCAAGCATTACCGAATGTCCGGAATTGCTTAAGCTTTGTAAGTCCATCGTGGTACTTGACCATCACAGACAGGGACTTGAGACAATTGAGAATGCGACACTGTCATATGTCGAAGCATATGCATCCAGTGCCTGTGAAATGGTTACTGAGATTTTACAGTACATCAGTGACGGCATTAAGGTTAGGGCGCATGAAGCAGACTGCCTATATTCCGGTATTGTGATTGATACGAATAATTTTATGACTAAGACCGGTGTGCGTACCTTTGAAGCTGCAGCCTATTTAAGAAGAGCCGGTGCGGACGTTACCCGTGTAAGAAAATTATTCCGTGATGACGTTGCCGAATATAAGGCGAAGGCAGAAGCAGTCAGAGAAGCGGAGATTTACCGTAATGTCTATGCGATTTCCACATGTACAAGCGAAGGAATCCAGAGTCCGACGGTTGTTGGTGCGCAGGCAGCCAATGAACTTCTCAATATCAAGGGTATCCGTGCAAGTTTTGTTTTGACAGAATATCAGGGACTTGTATATGTCAGTGCACGTTCCATTGATGAAGTTAATGTACAGGTTATTATGGAGCGTCTCGGCGGCGGCGGACATATGAACATCGCGGGATGCCAGAGGGAAGGCATGACTGTGCAGGAGGTTGCACAGGAGATTCGCAATACACTGGATAGAATGATAGACGAAGGAGAATTAGACTAACATGAAAATTATTTTATTACAGGATGTCAAATCCGTTGGTAAAAAAGGCGATATTATCGATGCCAACGACGGATATGCAAGAAACTTTTTAATTCCTAAGAAAATGGGTGTTCCGGCTAATGCCGAGAATATGAATACATTAAAACTTCAGAAATCCAACGAAGCAAAAGTAGCACAGGAGCAGTTGGAAGAAGCACAGAGATTTGCCAAGGAACTGGAGACCAAAGAAGTTGTACTTGCGATTAAGGCAGGTGAAGGCGGAAAAACATTCGGTTCCGTATCTTCTAAGGAAATTGCAAACGCATACAAAGAACAGTGCGGTATCACAATTGACAAGAAGAAAATCCAGTTGCCGGAAAGTATTAAGAATTTCGGAGTATACGAAGTTAAGATTAAGCTTCATCCAAAGGTAACAGGAACACTTAAAGTGAAAGTAAAAGAACAGTAAGATAGGAAAGTAAAATGGCAGCAGAAGAAGCATTGCTTAAAAGGGTTTTACCCCATAGCATAGAGGCAGAACAATCCGTAATTGGTTCCATGATTTTAGACCGAGAGGCCATTACGATTTCATCCGAACTGGTTTTCCCGGAGGACTTTTATAACAAACAATACGGCGTATTGTTTCAGTCCATGGTGGAACTGAACGACGAAGGCAAGGCCGTAGATATTGTTACTCTGCAGAACAGACTCAAAGAAAAGGATGTTCCGCCGGAGGTCAGCAGTCTGGAATTTATCAGGGATATTATTACGGCAGTTCCGACATCAGCCAATATCCGTTATTATGCGAATATTGTAGCCGAGAAGTCCACCCTGCGTAAGCTTATCCGCTTAATGGGCGAGATTGAGAACAATTGTTATGCCGGAAAAGAAAGCCTTGAGGTTATTCTCGAGGATACGGAAAAACAGGTTTTTGAATTGGTACAGAAGAGAAATACGGGAGAAAGCGTTCCGATTCGTAAGGTTGTTATGAATGCGCTTCAGAGAATTGAAGCCGCATCTAAAAACGATGGCAATATTACCGGTGTGGCAACGGGATTCTTTGATTTGGATGTTATGACATCGGGAATGCAGCCGGCCGATCTGGTACTGATTGCGGCGCGTCCTTCCATGGGTAAGACGGCATTTGTATTGAACATCGCGCAGCATGTAGCATTCAAATTGAACCGCTCCACAGCAATTTTTTCGCTGGAAATGTCCAAGGAACAGCTGGTAAACCGTCTCTTTTCCCTCGAGTCCAGCGTGGATGCACAGCATCTTCGTAACGGTAAATTGGATGAGACAGAATGGGAAAAACTGGTTGAGTCGGCAGGTGTTATCGGCAGTTCCAAATTAATTATAGACGATACTCCGGGTATCACTATTCAGGAGATGCGCTCCAAGTGCAGAAAGTTCAAACTGGAGCAGGGCCTGGATATGATTATCATCGACTACTTGCAGTTGATGAGCGGTAGCGGCAGAAGCGAATCGCGTCAGCAGGAAATCTCCGAGATTTCCCGTTCATTAAAAGCACTTGCGCGTGAATTGAATGTGCCGGTACTGGCATTGTCGCAGCTTAGCCGAGCAGTAGAACAGAGACCGGACAAGCGTCCGATGATGTCCGACCTTCGAGAGTCGGGTGCCATCGAGCAGGATGCCGACGTTATCATGTTCATTTACCGTGATGACTATTATAATAAAGATACGGAGAAACCGGGTGTTGCCGAGATTATTATCGGTAAGCAGAGAAACGGTCCGGTCGGAACCGTAGAACTGGCCTGGATGCCAAAATATACAAGGTTTGCAAATCTTGCCAAGAAGAATTTTGCACCACAATAAATTATGTACGAAAGAGGATAAAGAAGAGATTCTTTGTCCTTTTTTTATATGAAAGGAGAATTTATGGGACATACGGTTGAAAGAGAAAAACAGTACAAAATATCGGAGATGACAAGGCTTATTAATGTGGAAGCACATGTGCTCAGATACTGGGAAGAGGAATTGCAGCTTCCTATCAAAAGAAACGATTTGGGACACCGGTATTATACAGAAGATGATAAAGAATTATTTTTGCGTGTAAAACAGTTAAAAGAAAAAGGAATCCAGTTAAAAGGTATCCGCAGTATCCTGGATATTCCGCAGGAAGATGGTGTAATTCATTCAAGCCTCCCGCAGATTATGGAAAAACCGTCGCTTTCTTTTGCAGACAATAAAGAGGAGAAATCCTATCGCCTGCAGATGCTTTTGAAAGGACTGATTCAGGAAGCGGTTGAGGAAAGTAATGAAAAACTTGCAGAGGATATTAAGGAGTGCCTTGTAAAAGAGTTGGATTACCAATTCCGTGTGGCGAGTGAAGAAGAGGAACAGCACCGCAAAGCCTATATGAAGCAGCAGGAAGAATATTTCCAGAGACTGGATGAAATGATTCAGGGCAGCAGACATATGAAAAAGAAAAGAGCCTCGAAGTGGTTAAAACGGGCAGGAGAAATTGTGTAAAATAAAAACCGGCGGGATACCCCACCGGTTTTTATCATTATAATCCGATTCTATTATGCTTCAGCGATAGCACCTACAGGGCACTGTCCTGCGCAAGAACCGCAGTCGATACATTTGTCAGCGTCGATTTCAAACTTGCCATCTCCCATAGAAATAGCGCCTACAGGACACTGTCCTTCGCATGCTCCACAAGCGATACAAGAATCACTAATAACATATGCCATAATAAAAGTCCTCCTTATTTACAATCATGATGTCTCCATCTCTAGCTGTATTTTAATATAAATCGACCAAGAGTACAAGTCATTTTACATATTTCGACAGACAATTCATGGCGTATTTGCTAAAATTTATGCGTTTTGCATCTCGGCACGTCTTTTTTTGATGCCTTCCAAAATAACTGCTTTCTTATCAACAATGGCAGATTTTTCCATTGCAGGAATATGTTTTAACTTGTAATCCATGCCCAGTTTCTCATATTTCGGCTTCGCCATATCGTGATAAGGAAGTACATCCAATGCTTTCAGATTACCAAGCTGTCCGATAAAATAACCGAGCTCAAATAAATACTTTTCATCATCCGTAAGAGTCGGAACCACTACGTGGCGAATCCATACAGGTACATTCTTCTCATCAAGATATTTGGCAAATGCCAAAATACCATCATTTGGTTGATTAGTTAATTCTATGTGCTTCTGAGGATCAATATGCTTAATATCAAGCATTACAAGGTCTGTCAGAGGCATTAATTTATCCAGTTTCTCAATATAAGCGGCGTTGTCCGGTTTGTATGTAATACCGGAAGTGTCGATACAGGTGTGGATGCCTTTTTCTTTTGCCAGAGTGAATAATTCAATCAAGAAGTCAATCTGCAAAAGAGGTTCGCCACCGGTTACGGTCAGACCACCGCCATTGGCATAGAAACCTTTATTTCTCTCATACTGCTCTATAATATAGGAAGCCTCCATCTCTGTGCCGCCCTTTGTGGACCAAGTGTCCGGATTATGGCAGTACGCACATCTCATTGGGCATCCCTGGAAAAATACCACATATCTTACGCCCGGTCCGTCAACAGTCCCGAAGCTTTCCAATGAATGAATTCTACCTTTCATAGTTATAGTTCCTTTCTATAAACCTATCAAAGTCAGTATACACATTTTGGAAGAAAATTACTAGGGGGGAGAGGGAGTGTTTGTGGAAATGAACAAGGGGTATGTAAAATATGGGTTGTGTGATATTATATAGAATAATAGGGAATTTTAGAGAGGTTATTAACTTGAAGAAATACATAATAATAGCAGGGGTTCCGCGAGCGGGAAAAAGTACGGTTTCTAAAATGATAGCCAAGCAATTTGGTTATCAGCATATCAGTATGGACTCGGTTATTGCCGGTATTGAGAAAGTATTTCCGGAGGCGGGAATTGATACGGGGGCTTCAATAGATGCCCGGACTAATTTGGAGAATATCAGTGCTAAGATTGCGCCGTTTATCAGGGCAATGATGGACAGTGGCGAATATGATGAGTGTGATTATGGTGTGGTTATAGATGTTTTTCAGTTACTGCCACAGGACTATGTAACGTATCTTGGAAATAAAAATTGTGAGATACACTATTTCTTGTCTTCCGATGTGACAGCGGAAGAGCGTTTTGATTTGTTGAAAAAATACGATACTCCCGACGATTATACATATTATCATTCAGACGAAGAAAATAGGAAAGACTGCGCGGAGATAGTGGATATCAGCAGAATGGTAAAAGCGCAGTGCGAGGAATATGGGTTACCGTATTATGAAACCTCTTATGAGCGTGAAAAGGTGTTAGAGGAGTTTGTAAATTTGCTATCCGATTAAAGGATGCGATTGTAAAGGATGAAAACGAATGGAACACGGAGAACTCATTTTTATTATAGGAATAGTAATTGCAGTAATATGGATGTTACTCTGCATACTCATGGAGGGCAAAAAGAGAACCTATGTAATTCTTGCAGGCGCAATAATGGATATTATACTTTTTGTCATCTGCCGAAACGTGGAATTATTGTTAGTCGGTTTACTTGGGGGACTTGCATGCGGATTGATTCCGTTTTTGATTAGTGGGCGTAAATACCGTATGGCGGTTGATGAGATGCACGGAAAGAAGAATTTGACGATTGTTACTGTTATATTTTTTGTGATGGTTTTTATGTTAATAGCCGTTGCTTTTTCAGTGGATAAGGTGATGTGGAAATAGTAATCAGAGCAGGAGAATGGATAGGGCATACAATGAAAACAACGGATATTATTTTATTTATAGGATTTGGAATGGCATTGATATGGGGAGGCCTTTACACAGGGACTTATGGCAAAAAGAATACTTATCTAATATGGGGCGGTGTGATAATTGATCTCATTTTATGGGTTGTCAGCCGTAACCTTTTGGCACTATTTGGTGGAATCCTGATGGGGATAGCGGTCGGAAGTCTGATAGAGGGTTTTAACGCCATATTTAGGAAAATGGGGATACGAAGAGAAGAATACTATATGCAGGGATGGAAGAACTGGGTGGTTTTTTCAATTATTACTATTGTGATGATGCTTTCGACGATATCGATTGTAGCCATGATACAGTAGAAAAGGAGAACAGTATGTTACCAACAATAGAAGAAGCAAAGAAAGAATTGGAAATAGCGGGAGAATTGAATCCCGGACCGTGGACGGCACACTCGATAAATGTGGGAATTGCCGCAAGAAATATTGTGCAGAAGGTACCCGGCATGGACGCTGAGAAGGCGTATATTGTCGGAATGCTTCACGACATCGGACGACGTGTGGGAATTGTCAATATTCCCAAGCACGTATACGAGGGATACAAGTATGCGATGGAAAAAGGCTGGGACGAAGTAGCCAGAGTGTGCATGACGCATTCTTATCCGCTTATGAAAGATGAATTTGGCTATGATCCGGATACAGAGGAAGAAAAGGCGATAAAGGAGTATATTATCAACTGCGAGGCAGATGATTACGATAAGCTGATTCAGATATGCGATGCATTGGCAACGGATTATGGTTTCGTTATTCTGGAGAAACGCTTCGTAGATGTAACCCGAAGATACGGAATCATGGAAACATACATACAGGGATGGGATATTACCTTTAGGAATAAAGAGTATTTTGAAGAGAAAATGGGCTGTTCCATTTACGATGTATTACCGGACATTGGAAAGACCACTTTGCTGTGTCCGCCACCATGGAAGCCGGGGAATAAATAGACAGGAGTAAAGACAAATTATGAAATTCGAACATAGAAAAATAACTTTAAAAGACGGACGTACCTGCGTATTGTGTCCGACATATCCGGAATACGCGGAAGAAATGATAGAGTATATGAAAATAACGGCAGCGGAGACACCATTTGTGCTTCGTTATCCCGATGAAGTGAATTACACTCTTGAAGGGGAGAAGGAGATATTGGGACGTTTGTTGGAGGATGAAGGTTCGGTTATGATGCTTGCAGTAGTAGACGGCAAGGTGGCCGGTAATGCGAGTATCAACGGAATCGGAAATAAAAGAAAGATTCTCCACAGATGCTCTTTGGCAATTGCTTTAAAAAAAGAATATTGGAATCTCGGAATCGGAAAAGCAATGATAGAGTATCTGATAGAACTAGCGAAGCAAATTGGTTTTGAACAGATGGACCTTGAGGTCGTTGACGGAAATGACAATGCCAAGCATTTATATGAGAAGTGCGGATTTGTAGAGACCGGAAAGCGCATGCGGGCACTTAAAGATGATGATGGAACGTATCGTGATGAGATTCTTATGTATCGCGTGTTGTAATAGATTTTAGTATTTGGGAGAAATTTGGCTATGGAAAAAGACTTTAACGAATACATAACCTTTCATGTAACAAGCAAAGACGGCGCAGGTGTAGAAATGGCTGTAGTAGATGAATTTGATTTTGAAAATAAGCACTACGTTGTCGGCGCGTTGGTAGAGGGCGATACCATTAATGAAGATGGGCTTTACATTTATCGCAGTATTATTGAAGGCGACGATTTTAAAGTGGAAAAGATTGCGCGTGAGTTTGATTATAAGCGCATTGCAAAAGCGTACATGGAGATGGAAGAATAGATGACGTATTTATTTTGGATAGTGGTTTTTATTATTAATACAATAATTATCACCTGCCTGCTGGATGGCCTGATTATCGGCTTTGCAATGCCGGTAAAAAGAAGACAATACAAAAGAGAATTCATGCTGAAAACGCCTAACCGCTTTGATTACCAGGGGGGCACAGAGTGCTCCGGTTTTTCATCGGCTTATGTACTCAGAAGCTTTGGAATAGAGGCGGACGGAAGAGAGTTTTATGCAAAGATTCCACACAAGATACCGGGTGGAGCGGTGCTTCCGGGTGTTTTAAGGAAGGAACTTGGGAAATACGGATTAAAGGCCCGGTATGTAAAAGGCAGTCTGGAAACACTGAAAGCAGATCTCAGCGAAGGCAAGCGAATAATCGTATTTATCCGTACGAGAACTGACAAGAGATGGCTTCATTATGTGCCGATAGTCGGCTATGACGAGGACAATGTTTACATAGCAGAGTCCATGAACTCCCTCGTAAACTGTGAAGGTGCACACAGCAACAGAATGCTGTCGAATGAGGAATTCTTAAAGTTCTGGGACACAAGGGAAGTCTATATGCCGTTTTATCGGAATACCTATCTGGTGATTGAGAAGATATAGGAATCCTAAGAACAATTCTAATCAAAAACGAGATTGCCGTGTGAGTCCCGTGAATGCTAGGATAGAGAAAAATGTAAGATAGAAAGGTTAAAAGAGTGAATCATGAAGAATAAGAAGGCAAATGCGCGATAGCAATGGCTATTGCAAATAAAAAATAAGAAAGAATGCGATAGCCGTTGCATCCTAAGCGAATTTTAGGAGGACGCATATGAGCTATATAAACGCAGAGGAAGTATTGCCAAAATCTTTGATTGGAGAAATTCAAAAGTATATTGACGGGCAGTTGATATACATTCCCAGAAAAAATGAAAACATTTTATCTTGGGGAGAAAAGAACGGAACAAGAGAAAGGTTGGCGAAACGGAATCAAATGATAGTCAGCCGCTTCTATTCAGGCGAGACGATTGCCGAACTCGGCAAGGCGTATTATCTTTCTGAAAAGAGAATTCAGGGAATTATACACGAGTATGAATCCTCCGGACGAGAAAAAGATGGAGGACTCACAAATGAATAGAGAAAACAAACGCAAACAATATGAAAAAGGTTATTACAAAACACACCCATGCAATGAATCATTTGTATGTAAAAACTGCGGCCGCGAGGTAGTGCCGGAAGGCGCCGGAAGCCAGCATCGGAATCATTGCCCCAATTGTCTATACAGTCTGCATGTTGATATAGAACCCGGAGACCGCGAATCGGATTGCGGCGGTCACATGGAGCCTGTAGCCGTGTGGGTCAGAAAAAGCAGCGAGTGGGCAATTATTCACAGATGTAAGTGGTGTGGGACATTCAGCTCCAACAGAGTTGCCGCAGATGACAACCCGATGAAACTGATGTCCATTGCAATGAAACCAATCAGCCAACCGCCATTCCCGATTGAGAGGATTGAAGAAATGACCCGAATGATGGGAGGAGACGGTAGGTTAAACTAATGTTGTGAGCATAAAAAAACCTGCCGTTTCGGCAGGTTTTTTTATGCCACAAGAGAGTAATCCCATGCACTAAATTATATCTTGTTTTTAATATTATAATATGCTAGTATACGATTACAGTTTTATATCTTTTTATCATTGGTCATTCGACCGGTAAATCCCTTTTTATTTTTATCAGAGAATATTGGCTTAGGGGTATCAGTCTGCCCATTTTACAACTGAATATAGTTTTTGAAAGGAATGGCATATCTATGAAAGAGATACATCAAATCTACGATAAAGCGTTAAAGAGAACACTGGCGGACAGTATTTTAACCATTAACGGTAGGGACAGTTACCATATTGAAGCCCAGATGACGGAGGATGAAGAGATAGTATTCCGTTTTATTGAGTATGGCTTCGGACATGCTTATAAGAACCGCACCTTTGTCAAGGGCGGAGAGCGTATGGTATTTCCAAGACCATGTATCCTGTATCTGGATGAAGGAAAGAAGGATACGATACCGGACGAATACGCACTGACTCTTTTGTTTGAGGATCAGGGAGAATTTACTTACAAAGTGCCACTTGTAAAACTTCAGAATATTTCTGTTGAGGAATTGAATGAAAAGAAGCTAATTGCATTGTTGCCTTTTCAACTTTTGAAACTTCGCAAAAAGATTGAAAATCTTCGTACAAAGGAGAACCTCGAGGAGTTGCAAAGCTTTGTCATTAATGATATAATGAAGTCGATTCAAAGAAATGGGGATGTCGGTAATATCTCACGTAGCGATGCACTTGATTTAATTGACCTGACGAAGAAACTGTACATGAAGATTTATTCAAAGTATAAAGAATTGGAGGAATTTACAGTGCGACTATACGATCAATCCATGGAACTGGCAAGCGATAAGTACGAGAAGACAGTTGAAGAACTGGAAGAAGAATTAGAGTTGACCCGTGACAAGTACGAGAAAACGGTAAAGGAATTGGAACAGATAAAACTTCGTTTGAAGGAATTAGAGCAGAAATAAAAGGTGAAGCGATCAGGTAATGACCAAAGAGATATAAGATAGAATCGTTAAACAGGCAGCCTTACGGCTGCCTGTTTTTAGTAGGACTTAATGGAGTTTATTATGAACCGCAATATGCAACTTGCCCCCAAAATAAGCAACTCATCCTTCAAACTCTTTCCGCGTTTTTTCAGTTATGCTAGATTGAAACCACAATTTAGTTAATAACAAAGAAAAGGAAGATAAAGATGAAAAAATGGAATAAACAAACAAGGCGTATAGTTATTGTAGTGGGGATAGTAGCAATAGTGGCACTGGCAGCCGTGTTATTAAAGTCCAAGTTGTTTCCTCCATACGAAGGCCTGCCGGTTTCAGGAAGCCACACGATAGAGACGATGACTTTTACATGGGAAGATGAGAATAGAATCGAAACGTATTCCGATATCGGAGAGAATCGTTCTCTTACAGTAGGATTTTGGTATCCGGCAGAGGTAGGCCAATATCCGTTGGTCGTATTCTCGCATGGAGCATTTGGGGTAATAGATAGCAATTATTCAACCTATACAGAATTGGCATCAAACGGATATGTGGTAGCAAGCATTGGGCATCCGTATCACGCGATGTATGTGGAAGACGTGAATGGAAAAACGACTTTTGTGGATATGGAGTTTTTTAAGCAGGTAAACGCTGATAATGGTGGAGAATATAGCGAAGAAGCGGAAAGAAGACAATATGAGTTAAGTAAAGAATGGATGGAACTTCGTAGTGCTGATATGAACTTTGTGCTAGATACCATTTTAGAAAAGTCATCTGCAAGCGATGCGGACAAAGAAAAAGTATTTACCATAATTGACACGGATAAAATCGGTCTTATGGGTCATTCCATGGGTGGCGCCACAGCGGTACATCTTGGTAGAACAAGAAATGATATTACAGCAGTTATTGATCTGGAAGGAACCATGATGGGCGAGTGTGTGGGATTTGAAAACGGCTATGAGATTTACAACGAAGAACCTTATCCGATACCTGTACTGGATGTGAATTCCAAAGCAGTCCGTGAAGATATTGAAGCACTGAAAACAGAACATCCGGACTGGGAATATGTGAATGATTATCTTGGAGAAAATGCAGTTGATTATCGCGAAGTTATATTCAATGGCGCAGGACATCTGAATTATACGGATTTGCCTTTAATTGCACCACCACTTGCAGCAATGCTTGGAGTTGGTGATGTGGATGCTACAGAATGTCTAAAGAATGTAAATGAAGTGGTACTCACCTATTTTGATTTCTATCTAAAGGGAGAAGGAAGCCTTGATAATATAAAGCCGGAGTACTAATATATTGAGTAAATAAGTAGGCAATTGTTGAAAAGAGACAGGATGTAAGCAGGCATTTTGCCGGGAAGAAATGGTATATAGAATGCAGGTCAGTATAAGAAGAATTCCGGATAAGGAAAAGGA
>JAGATU010000094.1 GCA_017621115.1 Lachnospiraceae bacterium | reverse complement strand
CCTTTTATCGGTAATCTGTCGTCCGAATACAGGGTTGTCATAAATTTATAATCCGGATACGGATAGTAAAAGTTTACCTTTCTCTCACCTGCGCCTTTACAGATTTTCTCCAATTCTTTTCTGGAAAAAGTCTTAGCAGGACTCTTATCCGGATAGTTTTCAAGACCGCTGAAGAACTGTCCGTTGTGGTCTTCACGGCATCCTGCCCAGTATTTCATACCATAGCGGTTTTCAATGGCAATAATGATGTTACCGCCTTTTTTCACATGCTTGCGGATAGTCTTAATAAACTTTTCAAACGGTGCATCACCACCAATATAACTCTCGCCATACTCCAATACACCGATTAACAGCGCACAATCGAAGTCTTTTTCGAGTTTTGGCTCAATATCCTTAAAATTGCCCACCTTAATCGTCACATTATCGCATTCCTCATGGCGGTATGCATTAATCAAACTTCTCTTACGGGATAATTCCACGCAGGTTACATTTCCCGCTTTTGCGGATAAAGCACCGGTAATCGCACCACAACCGGATCCTATCTCCAACACCTTCATATCCTTTGTAATCGGAAGCCAGTTCACGATATTTTCACGCTGAAGGGATAAATGATACAACACCGGCCAGCTTCCGCGCTCCTCAATAAGAGCCGGAAACTCCGCCGATGCATGATTTTTCGCAATATGAAGGAGCTCGTCTTCCACGAGCCCATCACAATAATAATCCTCTCCGGGATAATACTCATAATCAAGTGTGACTTTTCCAATTTTTTCAAACTTGTCCATCTTATTTCACCACAACCTTGGAATTCATATCGTAATAGCCGACCGTATCCTTGTCAGATACAACCGTAATATTGATTACATCGTACAAACGATGATATACTTCAAATTTCTCTTTCTCGTAGCCTGTAACGCCCAATGAAAGCAGGTATTCACCGCCCTGCAAATCCATGTTCTGGGTAAAGGTTACTTCCTTCACTTCACCTTTCTTTGCATCCGACAAAAAGGCCTTTTCAAACATACTGTTGGTACCGGTAATCTCCGTACCGCGCACATTCTTAATGGTAAAAGCAAAAATCGGTGCCGGAACATCCTCTTCAAACTTCACCTTGTAATGAAGTGTAAATTCCTCACCCTTAATAATTGCACTTGCCTTGGTTCCCTTCTTATCCGTTACGTAATAATCATGGATAAGAGCTGCCTTAGTGCCATATTCAAGGGCATCAGGATTCACGCCAAGCACTTCATCAGAAACCCGTTTCTTGCGTTTCTTATGGCCGTCAGACACTTCCGCTGCCAGTTCATTGATATCCTCATCCTCAAGCAGGGAATCCTCTTCTTCCGGTACTTCATACTGGCCTACGAGAACCTGCTTATAGGCATCTATCATTTCTTTCGGGCTTCCTTCGCCCAATTTATGGCCCTGATTCAGCAATACAACCCTGTCACAATACTTGGCAATACTGCTCAAATCATGGCTTACAAACAAAATGGTCTTACCCATTTTCTTAAATTCATCGAATTTGTGATAACATTTTGCCTGGAAAAATACATCACCAACCGACAACGCTTCATCGACAATCAAAATCTCAGGTTCAATATTAATCGCCACCGCAAACGCCAGACGCACAAACATACCGCTGGAATATGTCTTACACGGCTGGTACACATAATCGCCGATGTCCGCAAAATCTAAAATATCCTGCAGTTTCTCATCGATTTCCTTTTTGGAAAATCCCATCATGGTACCGTTTAAATAAATATTCTCGATACCGTTATATTCCATGTTAAAACCGGCACCAAGTTCAAGCAGTGCCGAGATTCTTCCGTTAACGGTAAGTTCTCCCTGCGTTGGGTTCAGGACACCTGTAATAATTTTAAGGATTGTGGATTTACCGGAACCGTTCGTACCGATAATACCAACCGTCTCGCCCTGGTAAACCGTCATATCCACTCCCTGCAGTGCATAATGCTCTTTGTGGAGTTTCTTACGGGTAAGTCCTAACGCTTCCTTCATTCTGTCCGAAGGTTTTTCATAGAGTTTATATATTTTAGTGATTTGATCCGCACGGATCGCAATCTTCTTATCTTCCATCTTAAGCCTTCCAAATACGTTTCAACTTTATAATACATCCGAAAAATGTACTTTTAATCGTTTAAACACAAGTGCACCGACACCGAATACCACAACCGTTACAATCCAGAAATACATGGTAGAATAAAAATCCTCCCAGAACCATGTCTTTTCAAAAATAGCGGTACGGTAACCGTTAACAATGTATACAAGCGGATTGATTTTCACAATCATCTGCACCGTAGGGGATAAAGTATTTACATCCCACAAAATCGGCGTTGCCCACATTCCTATCTGCAGTAAAATACTGATAATCTGTCCGATATCCTTAAAGAATACCATAATCGCGCAGGTCGAATAACAAAGCCCAAGCACAAATATAAACAGGCAAAGGCTGTAATATACAAGTTGAATCATGTAAATAGTCGGATAATATCCGTAAATTGCCGCAATCACAAGCATTACCAATACAAAGAACACATGAATGAATGTCGCTGCGATAATCTTGATAATCGGCAGTACGCTGATTTTAAATACCACCTTTTTTACAAGGTAATTGTATTCCAAAAGCGCATTGGTACCATTGTTTAATGCTTCGTTAAAATAGAACCACGGAACAAGCCCGGCTGTTAAAAATAATACATAAGGCTTGTCCGGAACCATTGCATTGCCGGTTCCCATAATCACATCAAACACCACGTAGTACATGGCTACCGTAACGACCGGCTGCACCATTGCCCAAACAGCACCAAGATAAGAGCCTGCATAACGCTTCTTAAAGTCGTTACGCGCCAGTTTCCATATCAAATGCCTGCTCTGGTACAATTCGACCGGAAGCACCGTAATCTTGTCATACAGTACGCTGAATACAATAATGGCAATAACTATAATGACACATGCTATAATCTTTTTTATCATTTCCTGCACGGGGTCTGCCAGCGGATTATGGTATAAAATAATAATCAACGCCATCAAAAGCATTACCGTCGTAAAAATGGCAATCCCGACAGGCTTTGTAATCTTCCCCTTAAGAGAAAGGTTGATTTTTCGCTTACTCATTTTTATTTTAAATAAGTCTCCTTATATTCTTTGATTCCGCCCCAGACTTTATCTCTGTCAGACATAATCAATTCCATTCCTTTCGGAATCGGCCACTCAACGCCCACTTCAGGGTCATTGTACATAATTCCGCCTTCTCCACCCGGATGGTAAAAATCACTTACTTTATAACAAAATTCCGCATAATCGGATAACACGAGGAAACCATGTGCGAATCCCTTTGGCACAAAAAACTGCTTCTTATTTTCTTCGCTCAAAAGAACACCATGCCACTGTCCGAATGTCGGTGAGCCTTCTCTTAAATCCACTGCCACGTCAAACACCTCGCCCTTGATAACTCTTACGAGCTTATCCTGCGGATGCTCTGTCTGGAAATGAAGGCCTCTAAGCACTCCTTTTTTGGATGCAGACTGGTTGTCCTGTACAAACACAACATCAATGCCCGCTTCCTTAAAATCATTGTACTGGTAAGTCTCCATAAAATATCCACGTGCATCCCCGCGAACCTCGGGAGTAACTACCTTCAAGCCTTCAATTGCACATGTTTCTACTGTTAATTTTCCCATTTCTGCCAAAATTCCTTTCGGTTTTTATAAAATCAATTATTGCTCCAAATCCTCTTCTTCATCGGATTTGCTTTCATCCCCAAAGTTCCAATAGCAAAGGTTAAAATCCACTCTGCCCTCGATACCGTTTAATCTTCCCGAAGAAGTATACTGCCAAAGTCCGTAGGTTCCGCCATATGTCGGCTTATCACCATCTGTATACTCTGCAAGCCAGATTACGTTATCTCCCGAAAATTTGGTAATATCCAACCTGTTATTCAGCCAGTTCTTGCTGGCATAAATTCCGGCCGTATAACCTCCGGAACGGATGGTCTCGCAAAACGCCTGGCAAACTTTGGAACGGGTCGGCACATCCAGATTGTCCGCTCTTCCGTTACCTCCGGCACCCTCGGAATCAATAAATACCGGATACGCAATCTTATATCCTTTTATCAGGCTAAGTACGATACTGGCTTCTTCTACTGCTTCTCTTTCATCCAGCGCCTGGGTAAAAAAATAGATTCCCACATCAATTCCGTTATCTAAAGCACCTTTTATATTCTGTTCAAAATACGGGTCTACAACCAGACTTCCGCTGGAACTTCCGCGGTACCCTGCACGGATAATCGCAAATTCCACGCCTTCTTTTCCAAGCTGCGCCCAGTCAATTTCTTTGTTCCACTTAGAAACATCAATCCCAAACTTAGCATCTGCAAGACGTTTGATTTCTTTGCTTCCTTCTGCGTCCAGTGCTGCATCGTTTACCGCGGTATCTTCAAGACTTGCATTGATTTCTGCTTCCGTTTTAATCAGGTAGGAGATATCGGTAAGTGCCACATATTCGATATTGGCCTTTACTTTTACCGCAAGCGGTTCTTCCGGTACAATAAACTCGCCATACTGCGCCAACGTAACCTCATACTCGCCCGGCTTCATGTCGCCGATATAGATGACGCCATTCCTGTCCGCATCCTTGTATGTTCCCAAATCGCCGACCGTTACCGTAAACGGATATCCGGACACTTCCTTGCCTTTGCTGTCCACAATCCGGATACGCAAATCCTTCTCTATGGAAGAAGTCATAAGCGACAGAGTCTTGCTTTCCTGTTCAATTTTCTGCAGTGTAGAAGATTTTTCCTCGTCAAAAAAAGTGTCGTCGTTCATCCACGCCGTCAAATCAGCGCCTTTTACGCGTCCATCTTCTTCGACCATCTCTTCTGCAACCGTTTCCTCTACCACTACCGCTTGCTTGGTATCTTTAGTAAAATATCCGTTCACTGCCAACATCAGCAAAAATACCGTGCCCACAAATAACGTCACAATCAGCAGGGTGTAACGCAACAGTTTAGAGTCCATTTGCAACCTCTACCAAATATTTACCGTAATCCGTCTTAAGCAATGGCTGTGCCAATGCTAAGAGCTGTTCCTTTGTAATAAATCCACGCTTATAAGCAATTTCTTCAATACATGAAATATAAAGACCCTGTCGTTTCTGGAATGCTGACACGAAATCTGCCGCTTCCAATAACGAATCATGGTTACCGGTATCCAACCATGCAAAACCACGCCCCATGGTCTCTACACGCAGGGTTCCTCTTCTTAAATATTCATTGTTAATCGATGTAATTTCGATTTCGCCTCTTGCAGAAGGCTTCACATTCTTTGCAATTTCCACTACATCATTATCGTAAAAATACAGTCCCGGAACCGCATAATTGCTCTTTGGATGCTCCGGTTTTTCTTCGATGGAGAGAGCCTTACCATTCTCATCAAATTCAACAACCCCGTATTCTCTCGGATCACGAACATAATATCCGAAAATAGTCGCACCGCTGTCGCGGGATGCTACTTCACGAAGCAATTTTGAAAAACTCTGACCATAGAAAATATTATCGCCAAGCACAAGTGCCACACTGTCATCCCCGATAAAATCAGCACCGATAATAAACGCATCCGCAAGTCCTCTCGGCACTTCCTGAACCGCATATTCAAATCTCATACCAAGCTGCTCACCACTGCCGAGCAATTCCTTAAATACAGGAAGGTCACGTGGGGTAGAAATAATTAATACCTCTCTAATTCCTGCAAGCATCAAAGTTGATAACGGATAATAAATCATCGGCTTGTCATAAACCGGCATAATCTGTTTTGAAATAGCCTTGGTT
Source organism: Lachnospiraceae bacterium (assembly GCA_017621115.1). Next base: position 8,884 of record JAGATU010000094.1, on the reverse strand, counting down.
AATGGGTATAATCTTGTACCCGAACCGCCTGCTAAAATAATACCTTTCATATGAATATCCTCTCTATTTTCCTGAGTACATATCTTCGTAATATTTCTGATAATCACCACTGGTTACATTCTTCATCCAATCTTCGTTTTCGAAGAACCATTTGATTGTTAACTTGATACCGTCTTTGAACATGGTCTCAGGCTCCCATCCAAGGTCAGCTTTGATCTTATCAGGAGCAATTGCATAACGTCTGTCATGGCCCTTACGATCTTCCACATATGTGATTAAGTCCTTGGAAACCAATTCTCTTCTAGGATCACCTTCCGGAAGCATTTCCTGTAAGGTCTCGATAATAATATTGATAATTTCGATGTTCTGCTTTTCGTTGTGGCCACCGATATTGTAGGTCTCAAAAAGGCGTCCTTTTTCCTGAACCATATCAATTGCCTTCGCATGGTCTTCTACATATAACCAGTCACGGACATTTTTGCCATCACCGTAAACAGGAAGTTTCTTACCCTGCAAAGCATTGTTGATAATAAGCGGAATCAGTTTTTCCGGGAACTGGTATGGTCCGTAGTTATTGGAACAGTTTGTAATATTCGCCGGGAATTTGTATGTGTCCATATATGCTTTTACAAGCATGTCCGAAGAAGCTTTACTTGCAGAATATGGGCTATGTGGATCGTATGGCGATGTCTCATAGAAAAATGCATTGTCATCATCCGGAAGCGAACCATAAACTTCATCTGTAGATACATGAAGGAATTTCTTACCTTCCTTAAATCCGCCATCCGGAAGTTCCCAAGCTGCCTTAGCGCAGTTAAGCATTACCGCTGTACCAAGTACATTAGTCTGCACAAAAATCTCAGGAGTCTTAATACTTCTGTCTACATGACTCTCAGCCGCAAAATGTACGACACGGTCGATATCATTCTCTTCAAAGATTTTCATGATGGCATCTTTATCGCAGATATTTGCTTTTACAAATGTATAGTTATCCCTATCTTCCAAATCCTTCAAATTCTCAAGGTTGCCGGCATATGTCAGCGCGTCCACATTGATAATGCGGATATCATTGTCATACTTTTTAAACATGTAGTGAATATAATTGGAACCGATAAAACCGGCACCTCCTGTTACCAAATAAGTTCTCATTTTCTTCCCTCCGGGTTTATGTTATTTTTGTTATTTTTCTTTCTAAAATCGGACTCAGGGCATTCTATCCCATTAAAATCCATACTGCTTTCTATTCTACCATAAATATTCAAAAAAGGGAAGTTAATATAAGGAATGGCGCATGTTGTGGGGAATGTGAATAAACGAGACCTTACAAGAAATACTACCATTCTCCTGTTCCTCCGCCAAACAATGCACCGCCTTGAAATAAACTCGGGCCGCCCTAAAGGGCGACCCTCAAACAATTTCGCGGTGCATTGGCGTCAAAACAGAAGAATGAAGAATTTCTAGGTAAAGTCTCCAAAATTCATCTTCCCCACAACATGCGCCATTCCTATAACAACTTTCCTTATTTGAATACTCCGATTTCGTTAGGATGCTTTTCGTAATATTTAGCGTAGTATGTATAAATACATACATTACACAACCATATAAGCGATACCAATGTAACAGGCATAAGGCCAAAATTAAAGAAACCATTTCCAAAGATACAGAATACCCATAAACTTACATAGAATCCGCTCATCTTTGTGTAGGTCTTGTATGCGCTCTTATAAATCAGAATCTTTTCTGCTTCATCGCAACTATCTTCCCATTTATCAACGAATTTTGTATCGTATATACTTCCTTTTTTCTCCGGATTTACTTCTTTAGTCATAGTAATGATAATCTGCTGTCCGACCATTACTATAACAAGCGTCAAAATAAATCCTAAGAAATAGCAGGCATCTGCAAATCCGCTACGACCTACAATTCCCTCAAACCCGACTGCAAAAAAGAAATATTCCACTATTGTTCCGATATTTAAAGCTGTAAGAGCATTTCCAAGGATGCCGTCAATCTTACGGTATTCGTCTTCATCTTCACCATCCCATGCTTTAATCATCTTAGTCACTTTACTCTTAACAACAAAAAGCATCAACACCATCATTACACAATATACAATACCCACATATGGTGCAATTGCCTGGGCAAAATTATATGTAGCCTCAGAAATGGCTGTCGGTAATGATTCTACATTTTCACCAAACGCCATTACAATTCCCATCACAACACCTAATAAAAATCCCCCGATAAGTAGCAGAAAAAATTTCCTCAAATACTTCTTATCTTCCTTCTTATTCTCCTGTCTGATTGTCTCGTTCATTTATTCATCCTCCTCATACACAAAAATAGTTTCTACCGGGACATCAAAAACCTTGGCAATCTTAAGCGCCAGCGTTACGGACGGAGAGTAATCTCCCCTCTCAATCTGGCTGATGGTCTGTCTGGATACCCCGACGAGTTCTCCCATCTGCTGCTGATTCACACCGATTCTGGCACGATATTCTTTTAAATGATTCAAAAGTGGCATCTTTCCCCTCCTGACTACTTCCATTGTCATTTTGACAACTATACTTGTCACATGTGATAAAAATAAAATAGCACCTGACAACTATAGTTGTCAAGTGCCATTTAAATATTTATGCGAAAAATTCTTATTCGAAGCTGAATCTGTCTACGATTTCACGTAACTCTTCGATTCTTTCTACTGTATTGCTTGTTAATTCATAGTTATCACTTGTAGCATTAACCACATTAGCTGTCTTCTCAGCAATATTATTAACACCAATAGAAGTCTCGCCAATGGTTCTGTTAATATTCTCAACTGCCACTGATACTTCCTGCATAGATTCATCCAATACATTGATATCATCTGAAATATTGCTCATACCCTTCTTGAAAGTATCCGCATCATTCATGTACTGAACACCAATCTGATTGAAGTTATCATAATCCACTAATACAGTATTCTCAAGGAAGTTCGTGGTATCTGTCATACTGTCGGTAATATTCTTAACAGCCTCGTTAACCTCTGCCGTAATCTCGTTGATACTCTTGATTGTCTCTAACGAACGATGTGCCAAATTACCGATTTCCTGTGCTACTACTGCAAAACCTCTTCCGGCTTCACCCGCTCTTGCAGCTTCGATACTAGCATTCAACGAAAGCAAACTGGTCTGATCGGAAATCTCAACAATTGCAGCAGCAAGTTCATTAATCTTCTCAACAGCACTAAGGCCTTCGATAGCCACTTCCTTACGTTCTTTGATCTGCTCGTACATTTCTTTGGTCTGACGGATAGCAATCTGAGTAGAGTTCTGCATATTCTGGGCACGTCCCGCAACCTCTTCGGAGAACTTATTACTCTCAGTAGTCTCGCGGCTGATCTCTGTAACCTGTTCCTTCATGTTCAGGATATGGCTGTTCATGGTATCCGTCATTGCACTAACTTCTTCTGTGCTGGCTGCCAATTCTTCTGTAGTAGCAGAGTTGTCTGTACAGAACAGATGCACCTGGTTGCTGGAGTCTTCCAGCTTACTCATATTCTCACTGACAATATTATTGGTAGCATCAATCTTGGATACTACTTCATGTAAGTTGTTGCTCATCTCACGTACCGCTCTACTGATAGAACCGGTCTCATCTTTTCTTGCACATAACTTGTCAATATTATCCGGCAATTTCAATTTTAACTTAGCAGTATCGTCGATAATCTTTGTAACCTGGTTCAAAGGCTTGGTAATACGTCTTACTACAATACTTGAAATAACAATAACTACCAACAAGATAACAGCCGAAATTATAACGGATAATGTGGTAAGGTCTTTGACCGGCTTCATAAGTTCGCCTTCACTCGCGCAAATTACCACCAACGATTTATTAAGAGTAACATAATAACTGGCATACATCTTAACACCGTCATCTTCATACTCCATACAAAGATTATCCGGAATAACACCCTTGTTCAAACTACCCGTTATCTTGGTAATTACCTTAATCTTATTCGGCTTGCCAATCATGGATTCATCCACATGGTAACGAACAATTCCGTCTTTATCTACTACAAAGTAATAGAATGTATCCAAACCGGAGATTTCCATACCACTAAGAATCTCTGTTAACTGTTCTGTCGTAATTCTGGATGTTCGAACACTTGGATCCAACGCCTCTTCTTCTTTATCAACCAATTTACCGTAAGAAGAAGCTACGTTTAACATCTTACCATACGCGGAATCAACCATTAATTCACGCACATTGGTTATCATAACATTAATAATAACCAATGTAGAAATAACAACGCCCAAAACAACCAGACTGTATACTTTCATACGAATGGAGCTTAATGCATTATATTTTCCTTCTTTATATACTTTCGGTTTTTTCTCTTTCTTTTCTTTCTTCTCTTTTTTCTCTTTCTTTACCTTAGATGTGAGCTTCTGATTCTCCAGCATGTCCTTTTTTCCCATACTCTTATCCTCCGCAAATATTATAGTATATGCATACTATGATAGTTAGATAAATTATACAATAAATAACTTGTCTTTTCAATTTTTTTGTAAAAATATATTAAAATTTTAAAAATTCTTTTTTAACAGATAACAGGCAAAAAACAACAACGCTATGCCACTCGGCACGCGTTGTTGTTGCTGTTAATATCCCATATAACTCAGATTCATATCGGTATTGCCGCTGATACCGCCAACCTGTCCCTTTGATGAATACTGCCACATATCAAACTTACCGCTATAAGTAGGTGCGGTGTTGTACTGCGCCAGCCAAATCTTGTAAGAATTCAGTTCGCCGGCATTCATATACGAATTAAGCCAGGTCTTATTGGCGTATACGCCCGGTGTATAGCCGCTGTTTTTGATAGTCTCACAGAAGGCTTTGATAACCTGTGTACGTGTGTTACGGTCAATTCCGTCGGCGCGGCCGCCACTGTATTCCACATCCAAAAATACCGGGTAAGTAATCTTGTACTTTTTAATCAAACCGATGGTCATGGACGCTTCTTCCACAGCTTCCACTTCATTCACTGCCTGGGAAAAGAAGTAAATACCAACCTTCAATCCGGCATTTAATGCACCCTGAATATTGGTCTTAAACTTAGGATCCTCAATCATGGCTCCCGTTGTAGAACCACGGTAACCGCAACGGATAATAACGTAGGATACACCCGAATTCTTAACTGCATTCCAGTCAATATTACCGTTCCACTTGGAAACGTCAATTCCCAAAGTTCCGGAACTTGTCATCATGGCTCCGTCCGTACCAAAGGTGTATTTCGCACCCTGGATAACCTGCTCGCCTTTTACAGGTTCGCCGTCCTTTGTATAAAAGTAAGTCTTACCGTCAATATTCTGCCAACCGGTATATTTATAAGAAGCCTTTTTCACTTTCTTATAGAAAGTAACATTGCTTCCGTAATAATCGGCATATTTAGCCTCCACATACTGACCGGATGAATTCTTCAGATACAGCGGATTGCCGGATTTGTCCTTTAACTGGGTAACAGTATCCTTCTTAGCCTTATCCTCTTTGGATTCGGTAGAAGGCTCTGAAGGCTTTGTTGTCGACTCCGGAGTAGTGGTTTCGGTTGTGGTTTCTTCCGGTGTGGTTGTCTCAGCCGGTGTGGTTGTCTCAGCCGGTGTGGTTGTCTCAGCCGGTTTTGACGGATTCTCTGACGGTTTCTCCTCCGGTGGTGTTGACGGATTCTCCGATGGTTTTTCCTCCGGCGGTGTCGACGGATTCTCCGATGGAGGTGTAACATCACCGGATGACGGAGGGTTGTTCTCGGATACACCAAGTACTTCATCCATCCTCACAAACGCTTTTACCAAATCCGCAGGATTCGGAACATTGCTTTTATCCACCTTTTCATAGGATTCCTGCGAACTCACTTCCGTCTTGGAAGATGCTACCCATTCCACGGTGTCTTTCAGTTCCGCTTCCACTTCAATCTCCTGTGCGGTATCTTCGATTGCCGCATTGACTTCACTCTCAGTCTTAACTTCTTCTGCGACGTCAATCTTGGTATATTCAATCTTATCCTTAATCTTAACCGTCTGCGGTGCTGTATTAAACGCATAACCGTCTACTCCGCTTAATACCTGCATGGTAACGGTTGCTTTGCCCGGTGCCACGTCCTTCAGATAGATGATACCGTCCATATCATCGTCTTTGTACTCTTTCGTGTTCTTGTTGGCATCCGTAACGGAAACTTCAAACTTCACATTGGAAATCAATTTGCCGGTCTTATAATTGACAAATTTAATCTTTAAGTCTTTCTGGACGGAAGTCAGTTTCATATTAACATTAACCGTATTGGTTTCTTCCAGGTCTTTTTCCTCGTATTCAAAATCAACGGTTTCTTCTTCCGTTTCTTCCATGTCTTTAATCCAATGGTTGGAATCTGCCATGGCAATCAATGTACCCCTGCCGGCATCCACCAAATAGGACATATCTTCTCCAATCGGTGCAAATGCAGCAACCTGACGTTCCGTAGCCTTAGCAGAAGAAAAGACACTTACCGTAACAATTGCCACCACAAGAACAAGCACACCCGTTGCAGCAATTACACCATCCAAAACCGTCATCTCCCTAAAAGATGCCGCTACCTTATCCCAGATAGTCTCTTTCTTCTTTGACTTCTTACCTTTCTTTGAAGACTTGGATGATGAGCCGCCTTTTGAGGATGGCTTACCGCTCTTGGAAGATTTTCCTTTCTTGGAAGAATTTGCGCTCTTAGAAGTTTTTTTCTTAGGTGCAACTACAGGGGTTTCCTCATAGTACCCATCCTCATAATACTCTTCTTCATAGTATTCTTCTGACTCGTACTCACCTTCTTCGTAGTATTCTGTATCTTCCTCGTAATACTCTGCGCCTTCTTCGTACTCCTCGTAACTTTCCTGCGCCGCCACTTCAACTGCATATGCATCCAGTTCCATCGTATTCTCATCATAGAACTCTTCTTCATATGTAATCTCACCTTGGAATACATTATCCTTTGTGTCAACCTGCTCATTTAATGCAGCTTCTACCTCAAGCTGACTCCATCCGGCAGTTTCATCCAAATTTATCATTTCAAAATCAAAATCATTCTGTGTAGACTTCTTCATTCATACTCCTTTTTCTACATAAAACCACAATATATCAGTCGAAAACATTATAACAAACCAAGATATAGGAAACAACCGTTTAATTCTTAATTTTTTTGGTAATTATCGGCAGGGAAAAATGACGAAATTTGCAGATGTGAATTTGTTGCACATATTTTTTCCCAAATCTATAATGCAACTATAAAAAATGAGTGGAGGAACACGATATGATGTATATTCATTTTTGCCGCAAATGTTCCCGTTTTCATATCCTTAACGGACATAAGATGACCTGTCCGGCATGCCATGCCTCCCTAACTGAAATGCGCATGCCGTACATGGATTATATAAATATGTCACTTAACGAACGTGAAGAGCTGTTAAACAAATGCCGCAACGAAGATTTTTTGAAAGAAATGAGCAATACATACCGTATGTACAAATACAGCAAGTGGTATCGCAGCCAAATTGCTAAAGAAGCGTAATATACAAACAAGCAGCCGATGCTCGGGTGGACTCCCCGGGTACCGGCTGTCTGTTTATGCGTAATAAATGATAATTCCTGCTAAAATACAGGCAATTCCAATGATTTTCCTGCGGGTCAGGGCTTCTTTAAAAAAGAAGTATGATAATACCGGCACAAGAATGTATCCGATGGCTTCCAGCACGGGAACATTCATAAAATCCACGCCGCGGTAAACAAGCATGGTCAAAAACAACGATACAAACATCATCAGATATCCGGTAATTACCCAGAAATTCAGATATTCTTTAATAAAGGAATCGTATTTATTCATGGCTCCTTTTTTCAAAAGAACCTGGGAAAAAGAAGCGATTACAACCGAAAGGATGCCCAAAAGATAATAACTGTTCATTATACACCCTCCCTATTTACTATTACAGTTCCAAATACAACAAAAGCGATTCCGATCAACTGTTTTAATTCGATCGTGTCGCGGAATAACACGACCGCCCATACTGCGGACCATAAAATTGCCATTGCCCTGTTAGCATATGCCACGGACAAATCAAATCGCTTAATCATCTGCTGCCAAAGAATCGCATAGATTCCGAGAATCGCAATTTCCAAACCATAAAACAGAAAAAAAGCAAAGGAAAACACTTCTTCCCCGGTCGCCAGTTTTGCCACTACACTACTTAATGTATATACGATTACAACAGCCTGCAGAACCAATATATTTTTAAGAGAAATCTTTTGATTCATCTTTGTTTGCCTTTCCATATGTTTATTTTTGTTGTTTTCATGTATAATATACTTGAGAAAATTCAAAATGACAAGTTATACCAATATAAAGGAGATTCCCATGAGTAAAAATATAGATACTTTCGATGAAAATGAATTTGATGATGATTTATTCCAAAAAGCGAACGGACTGCGCAAGGAAGAAGAAATAGAAGAAAAGGCCCAGGACAAGAAAAAATGGATTGGACATATTGTCTTTTTTGCAGTTGTCCTCTGTCTCTTTGTATTTGCAATTGTGCGTCTTGTCATCTGGAATAAGGGTGTGGATTCCGGTTATGATCCGAACGAGGATACCTCCGAATTTGACACCGAACCGATGGACTATATCCAGCCGCTTAACAGTACCCAGCTTGAAGGCAAGCCGGATGATGGCGTTACTACGATCTTTTGTTTCGGTAATTCTACATTTGCCGACAACGGCGATAATAACCAGTTAGCAAAAGCCATTGGCGCACGCTTTGATGCCACTGTAGTCAACTGCGGTTTCCCGAATTCCTACCAATCCATTAAGTTCGTGGAAGAAGGAAGT
>JAGATU010000093.1 GCA_017621115.1 Lachnospiraceae bacterium | reverse complement strand
ATTCGGGAAGTTAACGGAATTAATAATATTACCGTTTTCAAGATAATTCTTTAATTCCTTAACAGCCATTACAGCACAGTTATCTTCGGATTCTTCGGTAGAAGCTCCAAGGTGAGGAATTACAATACAACCTTCCTTACCTGCTGTAGTTGTATTAGGGAAGTCTGTAACATATTTACGGATCTTACCGGATGCAATTCCGTCTAAGATATCTTCTTCATTACAAAGTACGTCACGTGCAAAGTTAAGAATGATAACACCATCTTTCATCAAGGAAATAGCATCGGCATTGATAGTTCCCTTAGTCTGAGGAAGTGCAGGAACATGCACTGTGATGAAATCACATTCTTCATAAATCTCTTCTACATGGAGACAATGCTTAACGGAACGGCTTAAGTTCCAAGCTGCATCTACAGAAACATATGGGTCATAGCCATATACTTCCATGCCTAAATGAATAGCTGCATTCGCCACTCTACCGCCAATAGCACCAAGACCGATAATACCAAGTTTCTTACCTTCGATTTCAGTACCTGCAAATTTCTTCTTTTCTTTTTCTGCTGCTTTTGCAATGTTTTCATCACCTGCTGCAGATTTAACCCATTCAACACCACCGATTACATCACGGGAAGCAAGTAACATACCTGCAATAACAAGTTCTTTAACACCGTTTGCATTGGCACCCGGAGTATTAAAAACAACAATACCGTTTTCAGCACATTTATCAAGCGGAATATTATTAACACCGGCACCTGCTCTTGCTACCGCCAATAAATTATCACTTAATTCCATCTCATGCATGGATGCACTACGAACCAGGATACCTTCTGCTTCATTTACATCGTCTGTTCTTATATATTTTGCATCAAATCTCTGAAGACCGATATGTGCAATCGGATTTAAACAATGATATTTAAACATCTTATAAGTTCTCCTCTTCAAATTTCTTCATGAAAGCAACTAATTTCTCAACACCTTCGATTGGCATAGCATTATAAATACTTGCACGCATACCGCCAACACTTCTGTGTCCCTTTAAACTTTCAAGGCCTTCTGCTTTTGCTTCTTTAACAAACTTAGCATCCAGTTCATCATTACCTGTTACGAAAGGAACATTCATCAAAGAACGGTCTTCTTTACGTACTGTACCCTTGAATAATTTACTTTCATCAAGGAAATCATAAAGAATCTTAGCTTTCTTTTCGTTATATTCCTTCATAGCCTGAAGGCCGCCCATCTTCTTAATCCATTTGAATACTTTACCGCAGATATAAATTCCGTATGTAGGCGGTGTATTGTAAAGAGATTCGTTATCAGCATGAATCTTATATTTCATCATAGTTGGTGTTCCAGGAAGACAATCATCGGTAATTAAATCTTCGCGGATAATAATAATCTGTACACCGGCTGGTCCGATGTTCTTCTGAACACCTCCGTAAATCATACCGTATTTTGTAACATCTACCGGCTCAGATAATAAGCAGGAGGATAAATCAGCTACTAATGGTTTGCCCTTTGTATCCGGCAAAGTCCAGAACTTAGTTCCGTAAATAGTATTGTTTTCACAAATATATACATAGTCCATATCATCCGTAATCGGAAGATCACTGCAATCAGGAATATATGCAAATGTTTCATCTGCACTGGATGCAAGTTCTACTGCTTCACCGTAAATCTTAGCTTCCTGATATGCTTTTTTAGCCCACTGGCCTGTAATAATATAGCCGGCTTTCTTGTTCTTCATTAAATTCATAGGAACGGATGCAAATACAAGGCTTGCTCCACCCTGAACAAATAAAACTTTATAGTTATCCGGGATATTAAGTAAATCTCTTAAATCCTGTTCTGCTTCTTTAATAATTGCATCGTATGCTTTGGAACGATGACTCATTTCCATAACGGACATACCTGTTCCATTATAGTCTAACATTTCTGCTGCAGCCTCTTTTAATACTTCTTCAGGTAAAACTGCCGGACCTGCTGAAAAATTATAAATTCTACTCACGATTACTCTCCTCCTAATGTTATATCTAATCGCATTAAATAACATTTTACAACCAAATAACCAACACGTCAATACGGTAAAGTGTAAAACTAAAAACGAATATTATATCTTTATTTGTGCATATTTTAATATATTATGCAATTCAACAAATTTATTCATCCTCTTCTAACCCATAATATAAGATACAGGGAGTCCCTACTTCCATTACTTCATACATCTGCTCCACAATTTCAAGAGGTGTATTCACACAGCCATGTGAACCGTCACGAATATATACTTCCCCGCCGAATTTACTTCGCCAGGTTGCATCATGAATTCCGATTCCTCCGCTTACCGGCATCCAATAATATACGAAAGATTCATATCCCGGTCCGCGTAAAATACGATTCTTCTGTTTGGAATAGACGTAACAGACTTCTTCTCTTGTAGCGTTATTTCTACCTGTAACTACATCTGTTTCAATAAACAGTTCCCCATCACGGTAATAAAACATCTTTTGTTGTCCGATATCGACTTCAATATAAGTATCTCCGATATCATTTTTACCTTTAATGGGCGCTTCTTTTGTATATTCCGGCGTTCTGATAAATTCAGTTTTCTCAGATTGCAGAAATGTCAGCAATTCCTTTTTCTCATTTTTCATGGCTATTTTATTGCCATAGGTTCCGCCTTTTATCTGTAATTCACGTCCATCGTGTGTTGTAAAAATATGATTTTGATAGGTATTATACGGCGCTAAAACCGAATCAAGTAAATCCGAAAGATTATCCTCGTTAATTAATAAATTCCCTTCTTCATCGATATATGATGAATATCCGTCTTCCTTCCGGTTCCATGAATTATCCTGATATGCATCATAAAATGTAAGAGTTTTAATTAAATCCGCAGAAGTAATTTCTTCTGACTCATTATCAAATAAATAGATAACTTTTCTGTTTTGGAATTCCTCTAATTTTACAAAGAATGAAAGAAATTCTTTTTCGCACTCCAAATAAGGTTCGTCATAGTAACATCCGCAACTCTCTAAATCAACATTTTCATCCCCATTTAATAAAGCCTGTTTAATAATTTCTTTTGATTTATTTATATCGAGCAGACCTATTTTATTATTTTCAATATAAAATCCATTCGTTCCGAGTTTAAGGCTAATCGAACGGGGAATGCCGGATGACCCTACTTCTAAACGGGATTCAATAATATCTTCAAGTAATTCATCATCAAAACATACAGCTGGCTGTAGATAATATTCTTTCTTTTCACCGGAAAGATTTTCAATCCATAAATACGGATTTTGGGCGGATAAATATTGATTTAAAGGTTCTCTGTAATCATATGAATAATTGATATCCTTTGCCGGGATATAAAACGAACCGTCTTTTGCTTTAACCGTAAGGCCCTCATATACAAAGGTATCGTTTAATTCATAATTAACGGCTTCTACACTTTTTCCCGTACAATATATTCCGTTAATATAGGTCATAAAAGAAAAACCGTTTTCATAATATACAGCCAGGCCCAGGTAACCCAGGCCTGCCAAAATGCATATTAAAAAAACAGTTCCAATTAAAATTTTTATTGCTTTTTTCATTTGTACTCCTGTTAAGGTTTGTGTACCTTATGCCGGAAAACAGGTTATAACCTGTGTATACTAATTATTTTTATTCTTTAAATCTTCTGCATCAAATGCATCTGAAATAGCTGCGCCTGCCGGTACCATCGGGAATACACAATCATCTTTATCAATAATACAGTTAAGCAATACCGGTTTACCGCAAGCGATTGCCTTTTCAATAGCCGGTGCTACTTCTTCTTTACTTGTAACAGTAATTGCTTCACAGCCAAGTCCTTCTGCAACTTTAGCAAAATCTACTTTATCTTCCAATACAGTCTGTGAATAACGGTGATCATAGAACAATGACTGCCACTGTCTTACCATTCCAAGAACATGGTTATTGATAACAACCTGGATAATCGGAATATTATAACGGGAAGCAGTTGCAAGTTCATTCATATTCATACGGAAGCATCCGTCACCTGCAATATTAATACAAATCTTATCCGGACATCCCATTTTAGCACCGATACAAGCACCAAGTCCATAGCCCATTGTACCTAATCCGCCGGATGAAAGGAAGGTACGTGGCTGTGTGTAACGGTAATACTGTGCCGCCCACATCTGATGCTGTCCTACATCCGTTGTAATAATCGCTTTACCTTCGGTAATGCGATCGATTTCTTCGATAATATAAGGACCTGATAAAACATTCTTATTATAAGATAAAGGATAACGTTCTTTCAATTCCTGAATATGCATCATCCATGTATTATGTTCCTGTTTTTCCAATTTGGAATTCAGTTTATTAAGTACTTCTTTCAAATCACCGACAAGCGATGTATATGTCTTGATATTCTTATCGATTTCAGCGGCATCAATATCAATATGTAATACTTTGGCATTGGATGCAAATTTACTTGCATTACCAACTACACGGTCTGAAAAACGTGCTCCGAGAGCAATTAATAAATCACATTCGCTGACACCAAAGTTACTAACCTTTGTACCATGCATACCAATCATGCCTGTGTAACGGTCACTATGTCCGTCAAATGCACCCTTACCCATTAAAGTATCGCATACAGGTGCATCAATCAATTCAGCAAATTCAGCCACTTCTTTAACAGCATCGGATGCAATCGCACCACCACCAAGATAAATAAACGGTTTCTTGGCTGCTTTAATTACAGCTACAGCTGTTTCAATATCAGCATCTGTATATTTAGCTGTCTTTACAGGTGCCACAGGAGCCTGTCGTTCATAATCACATAAAGCAGCTGTAACATCTTTTGTAATATCCACAAGTACCGGTCCCGGTCTTCCGCTCTTTGCAATTGTGAATGCTTTACGGATAGTTTTTGCAAGGTCATTTACATCTTTAACAATATAACTGTGTTTTGTAATAGGCATTACCACACCCGCAATATCTACTTCCTGGAAAGAATCTTTTCCAAGTAACGGAAGGTTAACATTGGCAGTAATTGCTACTACAGGAATACTGTCCATAAAAGCAGTTGCAATACCGGTTACAAGATTGGTAGCTCCCGGTCCGCTGGTTGCAAGACATACTCCGACTTTACCGGTTGCTCTTGCATAACCGTCTGCTGCATGCGCTGCACCCTGCTCATGGCTTGTTAAAATATGAAAAATTTCATCCTGATGCTTATATAATGCATCATATACATTTAAAATCGTTCCTCCCGGATACCCAAAAACAGTATCTACGCCCTGTTCTTTCAGACATTCGATTACGATTTCCGCACCTGTTAATTTCATGTATTTTCCTCCATATAGGTTATCTTATATTGATTAATTCTTAGGTATTTCTAAGATGGCACCTCTGTTACCGCTTGTAACAAGTTGACGGTATCTTGCGAGATAACCGCTGTTAATCTTCGGTTCTCTAGGTGTCCAGTTCTTCTTACGCTCTGCTAAAACTTCATCCGAAACATCTACATTAATGGTGTTTGCAGGGATATCAATCTTAATAATATCGCCTTCTTCAATAAGGGCAATCGGTCCGCCAACAGCTGCTTCCGGAGAAACATGTCCGATGGAAGCACCACGTGATGCTCCCGAGAAACGGCCATCCGTAATAAGTGCTACCGTACTGCCAAGTCCCATACCTGCAATTGCAGATGTAGGATTAAGCATTTCTCTCATACCCGGTCCGCCTTTTGGTCCTTCGTAACGGATAACAACAACATCTCCTGCTACAATCTTACCGCCTTTAATTGCTGCAATCGCATCTTCTTCACAGTCAAATACTCTTGCAGGGCCTTCGTGAACAAGCATTTCATCTACAACAGCAGAACGCTTTACAACGCATGTATCCGGTGCAATATTTCCTGAAAGAACAGCAATTCCGCCAACTTCAGAATATGGATTCTCAATCGGACGAATAACTTCCGGATTTTTATTTACGCAACCTTCAATATTTTCTTTGATGGTTTTACCGGTACAGGTAATACCGTCTGTGATAAGAAGGTTCTTTTTATTCAATTCATTCATTACCGCATATACACCGCCGGCTTCATTGAGTTCTTCAATATATGTATGTCCGGCCGGTGCTAAATGACAAAGGTTCGGTGTCTTAGCACTGATTTCATTAGCAATGGATAAATCCAAATCAATACCGCATTCATGTGCAATTGCAGGTAAATGAAGCATAGAGTTGGTAGAACATCCAAGTGCCATATCAACAGCAAGTGCATTGTAAAATGCATCTTTTGTCATAATATCACGAGGTTTAATATCTTTTTCAAGAAGTTCCATAATCTTCATACCGGCATGTTTTGCAAGACGAATTCTCTCAGAATATACAGCCGGAATGGTTCCGTTGCCCGGAAGTCCCATACCGATGGCTTCAGTTAAACAGTTCATGGAGTTCGCTGTATACATACCTGAGCAGGAACCGCATGTAGGACATGCTTTTTCTTCATACTCTTCCAACTCTTCCATTGTAATCTTACCGGCCGCCTGTGCTCCTACTGCTTCAAACAAAGAGGAAAGAGATGTCTTACAGCCCTTTACTTTACCGGCAAGCATTGGGCCTCCGGATACAAAAATTGTAGGAATATTTAATCTGGCAGCAGCCATAAGTAATCCCGGTACGTTCTTATCACAGTTCGGGATACATACCAAAGCATCAAACTGATGTGCAAGCGCCATACACTCCGTACTGTCAGCAATCAAATCTCTGGTTACAAGAGAATATTTCATTCCTGTATGTCCCATCGCAATACCGTCACATACTGCTATTGCAGGGAACATAACCGGTGTACCACCTGCCATGGCAACTCCCATTTTAACCGCATCTGCTATTTTATCCAGGTTCATATGTCCCGGTACAATTTCATTATATGAGCAGACAATACCAACCATAGGTCTTGCCAGTTCTTCTTTTGTATATCCTAATGCATTAAATAATGATCTGTGCGGAGCCTGACTTGCTCCTGTTTTTGCTGCATCACTTCTCATAATAACCTCCTAAAAGTACATTTCTGTTAATCATACCATTTTTAGATTCTTTCGGCAACCAAATCACCCATTTCAGAACATGTTACCTGTTTCATGCCTTCTGACATAATATCACCTGTACGGAATCCTTCATCCAATACATTATAAATTGCTTCTTCAATTGCTTTTGCTTCATCCAAAAGACCGAATGAATACTTCAGCATCATAGAAGCAGAAAGAATGGTTGCCAATGGATTAGCAATATTCTTGCCCGCAATATCCGGTGCAGAACCATGGCTTGGTTCGTATAAGCCGAATTTGGAATCGTTCATACTTGCTGAAGCTAACATTCCGATAGAGCCGGTAACCATACTTGCTTCATCTGACAAAATATCCCCAAACATGTTCTCCGTCAAAATAACATCAAACTGTGCCGGATCCTTTACAAGCTGCATTGCACAATTGTCAACAAGCATATGCTCTACCGTAACTTCCGGATAATCCTTAGCCACTTCATTAACAACCGCTCTCCAAAGTCTGGAGGAATCCAAAACATTTGCTTTATCAACGCTTGTAACCTTTTTATCACGGACCATGGCTACATCAAATGCTTTAACAGCAACTCTTCTAATCTCATCTTCATTATAAGTAAGAGTGTCAACTGCCGTACGTACACCATTCACTTCTTCCGTATGACGTTCTCCAAAGTAAAGACCACCTGTCAATTCTCTCATAATTAACATATCAAATCCTTTGGAAGAAATTTCCTCTTTCAAAGGACATGCACCGGCAAGCTGCGGATACAATACGGCCGGTCTCAAATTTGCAAATAAATTCAGAGACTTACGAAGCTTTAAAAGTCCCGCTTCCGGTCTTAAAGACGGTTCCAATTTATACCACGGAGATGTGTTTGTATCTCCGCCAATCGAACCCATTAATACAGCATCCGCTTTCTTAGCAATTTCAATTGTCTCATCTGTAAGTGGTACCCCATGTACATCGATGGATGCACCACCCATTAAAATATCATCATAGTCAATGGAATGTCCGTACTTCTCACAAACCTTAGACAATACTTTCTTAGCTTCTGTTACAATTTCCGGACCAATTCCATCCCCACTGATACTTGCAATATGTAAATTCATAATAATAACTCCTATCTATCCGATTTTCTTACCATTAATAGTACCATATTATTTGCTATCCACAAAATATATATCAATTATACATTCCATAACTTTAAGTTATATAAAAACATAAAAAAATCCCGGTAATCAAATCTGTTACCGGGAAAATTCTCTTTATTATTCAGCTGATGGTTTCTCAACCTGTGTAATCGCTGATTTCTGCATAGGAATACGGCAATTCTTATTGCTGCCAAACTCTACAATAACCGTATCATCAGAAACATCGATAACCACACCGTAAAATCCGCTTGTTGTTAAAACACTGTCGCCGGTCTCAAGTGTTGCAAGCATAGCTGCAATTCTCTTCTGTTCTTTCTTCTGAGGACGAATCATCATAAAGTAAAGAATTGCAAAAATAATAATCATATAACCAATCATAAATCCGCCGCCTGCAGCAGCTTCTGTTAATAAAATACCCACTTTAATATCCTCCTTAGGGTTTATTCGCTATTTGCAATCATACATCAGGCGTCGCCATACTGTCAAGTTTTGACTTCTTATATGCCAAAAACTCTCCTTTATCAAGCGCATCCCTGATTTCTTCCATCATTGTATTGTAAAAATACAGATTATGCATCACACAAAGACGCATACCAAGCATTTCTTTGGCCTTTAACAAATGTCGTATATATGCCCTTGAATACTTCTGACAGGCCGGACATCCGCAACCTTCTTCTATCGGACGCATATCTTTTTCAAATTTTTGATTAAAAAGATTAATCTTCCCATGATTGGTATACAAATGACCATGTCTTCCGTTACGTGTCGGGTATACACAATCAAAAAAATCCACTCCACGCTCAACTGCTTCAAGTATATTGGCCGGTGTACCGACGCCCATCAGATAAGTTGGTTTATCCTTTGGTAAATACGGAACAGTCTCATCTAAAATATAATACATCTCTTCATGAGATTCGCCGACAGCAAGTCCGCCAAGTGCATAACCGTCCAAATCCATCTCCCGGATTCTCTTGGCATGTTCGATACGGATATCAGCAAAAATAGCACCCTGGTTAATACCAAACAAAAGCTGTTCTTTATTAATAGTATCTTCCAGATTATTAAGACGATTCATCTCAACACGACATCTTTCAAGCCACCTGGTCGTACGGTCTACGGATGGTTGAACATAACTTCTCTCAGCCAAAGCGGGCGGACATTCATCAAATGCCATAGCAATGGTAGACGCAAGATTACTTTGAATCTGCATACTTTCTTCCGGACCCATAAAAATAATACGGCCGTCTACATGGGAATGGAACGTAACGCCTTCTTCTTTAATCTTGCGCAAACCGGATAATGAAAACACTTGGAATCCGCCGGAATCGGTTAATATAGGCTTGTCCCAAACCATAAATTTATGCAAACCGCCAAGTTCCTTAATTAATTTATCACCCGGTCTGACATGCAAATGATAGGTGTTTGATAATTCCACCTGTGTCTTTAAATTCTGCAAATCTTCCGTCGAAACTGCGCCTTTAATGGCAGCAGCCGTACCGACATTCATAAAGACAGGGGTCTGGATCGTTCCGTGAACGGTTGTCACTTCTGCCCTTTTTGCCCTGCCTTCCTGTTTTAAAATCTTATAACTGTACACACTCATAGTAAGCCTATCTCAACATAATAATTATAAATTTTCAATAAATTCTTCCAAAGTAATTCCTTCTTCGGTAATCACTTTAGCCGCATCTACACCAACATAACGGAAATGCCATGGTTCATACTGGATACCGGTAACATCTTCCTTACCAAGAGGATAACGCAAAATAAATCCGTATTCCCAGGAATGTTGAGCCAGCCACTGTCCTGCCGCAGTATCTGCAAATCCGATATCCAAAGCAGAATATGTATCGGAAATAATATCAACTGCAAGACCGATCTGATGCTCACTCGCACCAGGAACCGTAACAGTTATTGAAGCGGTCTTATATGCATCCACATAGGACATTCCGGAACGGATAAAGCCTTTCATTTTACGGTCAAATAAATACTCCTGTCTCGCAAGATCCCTGTAAGGAGAACAAACAATCAAATTCACTCCATCTTCTTTTGCGGCTGCAAACATCTGTGTAAGCGGTTCGATAATTCGCTCATCACAACGCATGGATCCTTTAATCGTTCCCAAAGTAAATTCATAGTCTTCCGGAATCGTATGCTGTTTATTAATTAACAACAGATTCCAATCATTTTTATTAAAAGTAACATCTGTACCTTGAGAAAGATCTTCTTGTGCAACTATATTGGATTTACTGGATTCTATTAAATCTTCAAGACTAGCCGTATCTTCAGACGGATCAATCAAATCATGTTCATCAACAACATCATCTTCTGATACAAAATCATAATCATCCAAAGAATCCAAATTATCATCCGGTTGTGCTAATGCCACCTCATTAGCGGCATCTGATGAAGGAAATATCGGCGGGGCAAAACTGGTACTAAAAGCAAAAATGGTAACTACGAGACATAATTCAGCAACAATAACAAGTCTTCTTTTGTGGAATGATAAAAATTTACTCCAAAACAAAGACCATATAAGCAGAAATACTGCTAAATATTTACAAAACTTATTCTTGCTTGCCAGTTTGCGATATTTCGCAACTTTCCGGCTTTGTACATCACTTAACATGCTTATCCCCCGCGTAAACCCACGCACAAAAATTCAATTATAATTTGATTTTATAATACCATAATTGCAGTTATTTCACAATAATTTTAAAGAAATGATGATAAATTAACTATTGAGTAATATTTTTCCGATGATTATAATAGAGAACAGAAAATATTGGAGGATTCATATGGCAGGTTCAACATTCGGAAAACATTTCACAATTACAACATGGGGAGAATCACATGGCAAAGCTATTGGCGTTGTTATAGACGGTGTCCCTGCGGGTCTTCCATTATGTGAAGAAGATTTAGTGCCCTATTTAAACAGACGTCGTCCCGGAAGTAATCCATATGGTACGAAAAGGAATGAAGTTGACGCTCCCGAGATACTTTCCGGTGTTTTTGAGGGCAAGACAACCGGGACTCCTATCTCTGTTATGATTCGCAATACTTCCCAAATCAGTAAAGATTACGGTAACATCGCCTCTATATACCGTCCCGGACATGCAGACTATACATTTGATAAAAAATATGGTTTTAGAGATTATAGGGGCGGCGGCCGTTCTTCCGGTCGTGAAACCATTGGTCGTGTTGTTGCAGGTGCCATTGCCGATAAGATTTTAAAAGAAATGAATATAAACGTAACTGCATATACGCGTGCAATCGGACCTCATACAGCTTACGGAGATAATTTTACACAAGAAATGATTAACGCTTCTCCTATCTATATGCCCGATAGTGAAACCTCATCCAAAGCAGAAACATATTTACAGGAATGCATTCAAAAACAGGATTCAGCAGGCGGCATTGTAGAATGCGTTGTTAGCGGTATGCCTGCAGGTATCGGAGAACCTGTTTTTGACAAATTAGATGCTAACCTTGCTAAGGCATTAATGTCCATCGGCGCCGTAAAAGCAGTGGAAATCGGTGACGGAGTTAAAGTTTCACAGACATTTGGCAGTAAAAACAACGACGAATTTTATATGCATGATGATTCTGTGTACAAAAAAACAAACCACAGCGGCGGTATATTAGGTGGAATGAGCGACGGAAGCAATATTATTATGCGTGCACATTTCAAACCAACTCCATCTATTTCTCAGCCACAAAACACAGTAACAAACGATGGCACAGATACTACCATAGAAATTCATGGCCGCCATGATCCGATTATTGTACCAAGAGCTGTTGTAGTCGTAGAATCCATGGTTGCAATTACGATATTGGACCTGCTAATGGCGAATATGTCAGCACAAATGGAACATTTAACCAATTTCTACAAAAAAAGAGATTCCAAATAGGAATCTCTTTTTTTACAACTTATGAAATATAATACAATTTGGTTGCTGTACTTTAATCTCTTTTCCATGCATTACAATTACATTCTTTTCTAAATCGACATCAAAGAAAGTCATCGTATTGGATATATGGTTAAGTGAAACCAGATGTCTGTTATCCGGGAATAAAACCGCATCCTTCGGATAATCCCCACTGATTGGCAGGCAGAATTTCTTGGTAAGCATGCCGGTCTGCTCATCAATTTCATACAAAATAACACTATTATCCCCTGCATTAGAACTTACTATATATTTGTAATCAGCTGACAAATTAAGTGCACTGGCAGCCGAACCGCCAGCATGATAATTATTTAATGTTGAAATAGTCTGTATCTTTTCAAATTCCGGATTCTTATCTGAAATTTCCGTATACGTATATACATCCACATAATTTTTCAATTCATGTACAATATAAAGATATTTACCATTCTTTGAAAACTTAAGATGTCTTGGTGCACTCTCCTGTTCACTGCGGATCACATCAACCATTTTCAATTTACCGTTATTATGATCAAGCCAGTATACATTTACATGATCCATACCAAGGTCTGCCGCACATAAATACTTGTTGTCACGAGTCATCTTTACACAGTTTACATGAGGTCTGAAATTACGTTCTGCAATATTTCCAAGTCCCTGATGAAAAATCTCATCAGTAATATCGCCAACACCACCGTCTTCACGCAAGCGTAAAACCGTAATCTTACCATCATGATATCCTGCAACAAACAGGAATTTATCTTCATAATCAGTAGAAAGATAACAACCTCTCATACCGTTAATTGACCCTTGATTAATGACCGTAAGCATACCGTCTTCTTCAATCCTGTATGCTTCCACACCAAAATCTGTAATCGAATATAGATATTTGGAATTATGGGAAATTGTCAAATAGGAAGAATTGGTAATCTCCACTTCGCCTTTTTCTTTGAAATAACCGTTTTGCATATCCACATCATATATTTTAATTCCGTGAATATTATCTTTCATACCTGATGTATATGTCGAAACATAGGCAACATATTTATTCTTATTCATAAAATCAGCCTTTCTGCGCTTGTCTTCCATTCCTATTTAGTATTCACTTTCTTATATTATCATACACCTCTTTTTTTGTTAAGTATTTTTACAGTCGAAGAAGTTTAGTATTTGTAAAAAAATATTTTTATAATATTAAGAATTTGTATTGACATTCTATTCGTTTACTATATAATTGTAGACGGTGTGTTAGTTTAGTGTTACTAAACTCAAAGTTTATTATAATAAATTTTGTGCATGTGCACAAAACCGAGTCTCATTTGTGTATATATTGCACAATTAGCAAATGATAATTATGCAATCGCTATTTTAGAAAGGTATGGTTACAAATATGGATATCGGAAATCGCGTGAAAGATTTACGAATCAAAAAAGGCCTGACCCAGGAGGAACTTGCAGACAGAGCGGAATTATCCAAAGGCTTTATATCTCAGTTAGAAAGAGATCTCACTTCTCCTTCCATTTCAACCCTGGTTGATATATTACAGTGTCTTGGCACTGATTTAAGTGACTTTTTCACAAAAGATGTGGATTCACAGATTGTTTTCCATCAAAATGATTATTTTGAAAAGGAAGATCCCGAATTACATATTAAAACCGAATGGATTATTCCGAATGCCCAGAAGAATCTTATGGAGCCGATTCGGATTACTCTTGAACCAAACGGACAGACATATCCCGATAATCCGCATGAAGGGGAGGAATTCGGCTATGTTTTAAACGGTTCGGTAACCATTCACATCGGTTCCAAAGTAATCAAAGCCAAAAAAGGGGAATCATTCTATTTTACACCGGACTCTACACATTACATCAGTGCAGCCGGTAACAAAGGGGCTTCTATTTTATGGGTTTCCAGCCCTCCAAGTTTTTAATATACTTTAGAAAGGCGTATTGCTATGAGTACAAAACTGATTGATTTACAGAATATTTCCAAATCATACGACGGCAACATGATTTTGGACGATATGAATTTATATATCCGTGAAAATGAATTCTTAACACTCCTTGGTCCAAGCGGATGCGGTAAGACTACTACCCTTCGTATTATCGGCGGTTTTGAAACTCCGGATACGGGCCGAGTTATGTTTAGCGGACAGGATATTACCAAATTACCTCCAAATAAACGTCAGTTAAATACAGTCTTCCAGAAATATGCCTTATTTACACATATGACTATCGAAGAAAATATTGCTTTCGGTCTTCGTATCAAAGGAAAAACCGACCAGTATATTAAAGATAAAATACAGTATGCACTGAAATTAGTTAATCTAGACGGCTACGGCAAACGTATGCCGGATTCATTATCCGGTGGCCAGCAACAGCGAATTGCCATTGCCCGTGCTATCGTAAATGAACCTAAAGTTCTTTTACTAGACGAACCGCTTGGCGCACTTGACTTAAAATTACGTCAGGACATGCAGTACGAATTAATCCGTCTGAAAAACGAACTTGGTATTACATTTATATATGTAACACATGATCAGGAAGAAGCATTAACAATGTCCGATACCATTGTTGTTATGAATCAGGGATATATCCAGCAGATTGGTACCCCTGAGATGATTTATAATGAACCGGAAAATGCTTTTGTTGCCGACTTTATCGGTGACAGTAATATTATAGATGCTACTATGATCCGCGACGAACTTGTTTCTTTCCTTGGAGCCAAGTTTGCCTGTGTGGATACGGGATTTGGCGAAAACAAGCCTGTCGATGTTGTAATCCGTCCGGAAGACGTTATGCTCGTTTCTCCCGAAGAAGGAACTATCCAGGGCGAAGTTTCCCACCTGATTTTCAAAGGTGTTCATTATGAAATGGAAGTTATGGCAAATGGTTATGAATGGCTTGTTCATTCTACCAATATGTTTCCTGTAGGAACAAAAGTCGGTATCAAAGTGGATCCGTTTAATATCCAGATTATGAATAAACCGGTATCTGAAGATGAGGAGGCAGTCGGCGTTGAAGAATAAGAAAAAAATACTTGCAGCGCCGTTCAGTATCTGGTCCATAGGATTTATTGTTATTCCTTTATGCATGGTATTTTACTATGGATTTACAGACAAATCCGGTGCCTTCACATTAGAATATATTACGGCAATCAGTACTCCCGAGAGAATGAAGGCATTATGGCTTTCATTACTGCTCTCCTTCATTGCTACCGTAATTTGCTTACTGCTCGGTTATCCGCTCGCATCCATTCTTTCCAAAATGAGCGGCAACCAACATAGTATGATTGTTATGATTTTTATTCTGCCGATGTGGATGAACTTTTTATTACGTACACTTGCATGGCAGACATTACTTGAAAAGACCGGTGTAATTAATAATATATTGTCATTCTTAGGTTTACCGACACTTAATATTATTAATACTCCTTATGCCATTGTCCTTGGTATGGTATATAATTTCCTGCCATTCATGGTATTACCGCTTTACAACTCTTTAACCAAAATCGATCCGAATGTTATCAATGCCGCAAGGGATTTGGGTGCCAACGGATACCAGACATTTATCAAGATTACTCTTCCGCTTACCGTTCCCGGTATTATTAGCGGAATCACCATGGTATTTGTTCCTGCACTCACTACATTCGTAATTTCTTCCCTGCTTGGCGGAAGTAAGATTTTACTTATCGGTAATGTTATTGAACAGCAGTTTACTCAGGCAAGCAACTGGCATTTGGGAAGCGGTCTGTCCATCGTATTAATGATTTTCATTATCATTAATATGATATTAACCTCAATATTTGATAAAGATGGAGAGGGGGCTGTTTTATAATGACAAAAGCATTAAAACGTTTTTATGTTGTCCTGATTTTTATCTTTTTATATGCTCCAATCGGTACATTAATCGTGCTCTCCTTTAATAAGAGCCGTACGCGTGCAAAATGGGGCGGATTTACCTTCAAATGGTATATTGAATTATTCCAAAACAGGGATATAATGGAAGCTTTATATACAACACTGGCCATTGCATTTATCTCATCCTTAATTGCAACCGTAATCGGCACTGCCGCATGTATCGGTATGAGCGTTATGAATAAAAAGACAAAAGCTGTTTTAATGGGTGTAACCAATATCCCAATGTTAAATGCAGATATTGTAACCGGTATTTCCTTAATGCTTTTATTCTTAAGCTTCGGAATCCGATTTGGTTTTGGTACTATTCTGCTCAGTCATATTACTTTTAACATTCCGTATGTAATACTGAGTGTTATGCCGCGAATGCGTAATTTGAATCCGCATACATTTGAAGCGGCACTTGATTTGGGTGCATCACCTGTTTATGCGTTTTTTAAAGTTACATTTCCGGATTTATTACCGGGTATATTGTCAGGATTCTTAATGGCATTTACGATGTCATTGGACGATTTTATTATCACTCACTTTACAAAAGGTGCCGGCATTGATACCCTGTCTACCAAGATTTATACCGAAGTCCGAAAAGGTATCAAACCGGAAATGTATGCATTATCAACTCTTATCTTTGTTGCGGTTCTTCTGCTTCTTGCACTTGTTAACCGTCCGACAAAGGAAGATATAAAAAACAAGAAGCCGGTTGCTGTTAACAGATAACACGGCTAAAAGGAGGAAAAATGAAAAGATTTATTTCACTTGTTTTAGCAGTTGTTTTATCAGCTGCCATGCTCTGCGCATGTGGTGCCAAAGATGAAAACACAGTTTATGTGTATAACTGGGGCGAATACATCGACCCTGAAGTAATAACCATGTTTGAGGAAGAAACAGGAATTAAAGTTGTTTATGATGAATTCGAAACAAACGAAGTAATGTATCCAAAAGTAGAAGCAGGTGCATCTGTATATGACGTTATCTGCCCTTCCGATTACATGATCCAGAAGATGCTTGACAACGATATGCTTGCCGAAATCAATTGGGACAATGTACCAAATGCAAAAGCCAATATCGGAGCACAGTATTTTGAACAATCAAAAGGATTTGATCCCGAAAACAAATATTCCGTACCATACTGCTGGGGAACAGTAGGTATCCTTTATAACAAAACTATGGTTAACGGACCAATCGACAGTTGGAATGTATTATGGGACGAACAGTATAAAGATAATATCTTAATGCAGGATTCTGTACGTGATGCATTTATGGTTTCCTTAAAACGAAACGGCAACTCAATGAATTCAGTTGACGAAGCAGAACTCGAAGCTGCAAAGAATGAATTGATTAACCAGAAACCTCTTGTACAGGCATATGTAGTGGATCAGGTTCGTGATAAAATGATCGGCGATGAAGCTGCTATCGGCGTTATTTACTCCGGTGAAGCCATTTATACACAGCGCGAAAATCCAAACCTTGAATATGTAATTCCAAAAGAAGGTACCAATGTGTGGATTGACAGCTGGGTAATTCCTAAAAATTGCCAAAACAAAGAAAATGCCGAAAAATGGATTGACTTTATGTGCCGTCCGGATATTGCATTACTTAACTTTGATTACATTACATACTCTACTCCAAACGATGCGGCAAGAGAATTAATCGAAGATGAAGATATCAAAAACTCTTCTATCGCATTCCCGGATTTAACACAGTATAACAATCTCGAGACATTCTCTTATCTTGGAGATGAAGCTGATCTCCTTTACAATAATCTATGGGAAGAAATCAAAGCATATTAATTTGAAATAATAATACTAAAAGGATTCGCAAATGAAATTCATTTACGAATCCTTTTAATATTCTCATATCAATATTCTGTTATTAATTATTGCAACCGCAATCATCTTCCTGATTAACAAATCTAGGAACCGGTGGTGGGGTCATACAATCATTGTCATGATGGTGATGTTGATGTTTACAGCCACAATCATCATTCATTCTTGGCTGAATCATATTGTCACATACATCGTCACATCTGTTGCAATTACATCTGTTGCAGTTATATCTGTTGCAATTGCTTCTGTTACCGCAATTTCCACCGCATCCTAAAAGTAAAAGAATCCAAATAAAACAGTTCATGAAATCTCCATATCATATTATCTTTTACTCACAGTATATGCGTATGGACATTAAAGGTTCTTTTCACAAAATGCTCTTACGCCATCAAGATTATGAATATCATCAAATTCTTTTCTTCGCGGAAGTAATTCTTTTTTAACAAAACGATAGGTTTGCTTTTCTCCGTATTTATCCATATATCTTAACAGAAACTCTAATAACATCCTTGTTTTTTCATGTAAAGGCGCAGGGTCTTTGCCACTCAAATAATATACCAATGCACTTCCTGCGGTATATTTATCTTTCTGATACACTTTACAGGCGGCTATTCTGTCCATAAGCATCTCTACAATATATTTGACAGGCATCGGTGCCGGAGCCATACCGCCTTTTACATTACGTGTGCTGTAATCAAGCCAATATTCATAATGATGCTTATTACGTCCTTTGTGATGAAGCCAGGCACTTGAATATCCGATATCTTCTCTTTCGGCATTATTAGGACTTCTGTCTCCTTGAAAATACTTTACACCTACGAAAAACTCACTAGGCATATATTTGGATAAATCATGGCACAATCCCTGCCTGTACAAACCAACCGCAAAACAGCCCTTTAATACAAGCCATTTGTGATAGGTAATAGTCTTAAAATGCTTGAATGCATGCATAGCAAACATGCTCCTTAACTAAAAATTATTTCGCAATCAGAACCCTGATACTTCTCTCATTAATAGTTACTTCCTCTTGTTGTTTAAGTATCTGTTCGTTTCTGCAGCTATTACTATCCGTATCATAAACAAGATGCCATTTTAATTTCTTAGGAAGTTTAGGTAATGCAAAAGTATGCGGTATCCAATGCATATTTACGGCTAGATAAATAAAGGTATCTGCCTCTTTCTTATCCTCTGAATAATATCCGCAATACATCATGGCAAAATGTCTTGTTAAATCATCATAGGAACATTTCCATGGTTCTTCGCTATGATAAGATAAATCGGGATAACCATATGCTTTTTCATCAAGCATTGTATATTCCTTACTCATACAAAGCATTGGGTGCTCTTTGCGGAATGCAATTGCATCCTTATAAAATTCATGGAATTCCTTATTTTTATCAATATCATTCCAATTCAACCAACTGATTGCATTATCCTGACAATATGCATTATTATTGCCCTTTTGTGAATTGGCAAATTCATCTCCGGCAAGTAAAAGCGGAGTACTCTGGCTGAATAAATGTAATAAAACAGCATTTTTCATTTGTTTGAGCCGCAATTCCAATACCGCTTTCTTTTTGGTTGGACCTTCTGCCCCACAATTCCAGGAAGCATTATAAGGATTACCGTCAAGATTATTCTCGCCGTTATCTTCATTATGCTTACGGTCAAAACTAACCAAATCATTCAATGTAAAGCCGCTGCTCTCGGTGAAATAATGAACAATACCGTGATCTTTCGGGTTTACTTTCATATGATGCAATACAGAACCTAACATACGCTCGTCGCTCTTTAAAAACTTACGCATATCAAACATATAATCATCATTACATATTGCAAGATTCTTATATACAGGCATTGTATTACCGTAAATCTCTCCAAACGGAAAACCGTAATATATTAATTTGGTATTAGTAAGAAGCGGATCCGTAGCTATCATATCTGCAGGAATACGGTTACCTTTTAAACGGAACCCATCCACATGATATTCACAAACCCAAAAACGCAATACATCTGCTATATATGCCTTAGTAATCTCATCCGGAAAGTAAAACTGCATAATCACTTCGATACCGTTTTTATGCATCTCTTTTACAAGGCTTTTAAATGCCAGTACCGGATTATCTCCTGATGTATACGACGCCTTTGGTGCAAAATAATATCCTGCTTTATATCCCCAATAATTAAGTACAGCAGTTTCTTCCTGATATGACATCGGAAGTTTGCTATTCTCTATAAACTTCTTCTCCATTTCAAGAAATTCATAGCAAGGCATCAGTTCAACAGCTGTAATTCCTAAAGTTTTTAAATATGGAATCTTTTCTATTAAACCTTCCACAGTACCTTTGGCTTTTATATTACTGCTGTTATGTCTGGTAAAACCTCGTACATGTAATTGGTATATAATGGATTTATGATAAGGCGTACACAAGGTTCTGTCATTCTCCCAATCATAACAATTATCATACAATACACCATATATTGCTTCAGGAACTTTACCATAACGTTCATTTCCAAGCACACATTTTGCATAGGAATCCACAAAGAGTCTGTCATTATCAAACAAGCGATATCGGTTATATTCCGCATAATTCAATCCCTTAATATTAACACAATATAACTTTCCGATTCTAAATTCCGATTCAAACGCAATTGAAATCTCTCTATTGCCGTTATAAAAAATAATTCCGCAATTATCACTTTCCATTGAAACAGCAATATTTATACTGCCATCATCGCATACGGCAACTCCTCCGGGATAAGTTTTTCCTTTTGTTGTAAGAATCTGTCCTGTCATACGAACTCCTTGCAAAACAAAATATTTATATGCTATATTCTATCATAAAATTTAAGTTACTACTATTGCTATTTTAACATGATAACGTTACAATTATGTAAAATATTCCTCCCACACATGTGTAGGAATTAATCTTATTTAATTAGAACAGGAGTATACTTTATGGACAACAATATTGAAGAATTTGATGACAGGGATATGACGGTTGATATTACTTTAGATGACGGAACGGTTATCAATTGTTCTATCGAAACCATTTTTTCAATCGGAGACAAGGATTATATTGCTCTATTACCAAAGCTCCCTGATGAAGAGGATATTGTTTGGTTCTATGGCTACTCAGAGAATCCTGATGATCCAAATGAAGAACCGGTTCTTCGTTATATTGCTGATGACGATGAATACGATGATGTATGCGACGCGTATGGTGAATGGCTTGACAATGCCGAATTTGACGATATGGATTAATAATATTGTTTTCAAAGGCTGTAGATATTTTCTACAGTCTTTTTGCTTCTTTAACAAACCTTGATACAAGATGTCTGTTATCTTTATCTCCGTCGATATAAAAGATACTCAGTTTCTCTTTTGCACGTGTCATTGCCACATAGAACAATCTTCTTTCTTCTTCAATTTCCTCTTTTGTAATACTTTTACGATACGGAATGACTCCTTCGTTACAATCCGGCAGATATACGCTTTCAAACTCCAAACCTTTTGAAGCATGATATGTCATTATATGAATTCCGTCTTTTTTATTCTCCTGTTTTTTTGAAGAAGTATTGATTTGTTCCCTATAATTATCAATATGCAGCTGCAGATCTTCCACTGTTGAAAATTCTCCCATGCGCATTTGCATTTCATCTGCCAAAAGCAAATATTCTTCGGGTTTTAGACCGCTTTCTAAAGCATGTTTTCTTAGAAAATCATCATATCCCATTCCCTTTCGGATATAATTAATCGCAGCAAATACATCCATTTTTTGCATTCTGTTCAAATCATATTCCATTTGCATAAGAATCTGCCGCATATACTCTTTTTCATTATAAAAATTCTTCAATTCTTCAAAATCAATATAATTCTTACAGGTATTGATTGCATCCCTGTTAATGTAGCGAAGCGGTCTGTTCATTACCGGCACAAAGTGCTCGACGCTTAAGTTACCGCTCTTCAAATGCAAATAATGCATAAAATCTTTTACGATAAAGTGTTCGTATGGATTATATGGTTTTTCACGCATTTGATAAGGGATTTTTTCTTTTAATAACTTTTCAGCAAGAAACGAAGCATCCAAATTAGTACGGAACAAACAGGCGATGGAATTTAATTGCTTGGGCTCTATTGAAAAGATTTCTTTAAATTCCGATAACAACTTATCATATTCCTGTTCTCTACTATCAAAGGCAGTAAAGACAACAGAATCATCCTTTTCTTTAAATGCACAAATCTCTTTCTTATACCGTTTGGTATTATGTGAAATCAAATGGCCTGCCGAATTAACAATCGATTGAGAACAACGGTAATTTAGTGGAAATGTAATAATATTGCCATTTGGAAAATCTTCTTTAAATACAAGCATTATTCCCGGATTACATCCTCTGAAGCCATATATTGATTGATCATCATCTCCCACCACAAAAAGATTATTATTCGGATGAATTATCTTTTTTACAAGTTCATATTGAATCGGATTAATATCCTGGTATTCATCGATTAATACATGTTCTATATCCTTTTTGTATTCCTGTAAGATATCCGGCTTTTTTATCAGCATTTGATGACATAATAGCATCATATCATCAAAATCCAACTTATGTTCCATATGTGCCAGTTTTTCATATTTACTATATATTTCGCTAAAATTAGGGATTTCTTTTTCAATATCATGAAAGGATTCTTTTGTGTGATTTTTAATATAGGAAATTTTAGATAGAATATTTTCAACCGTTTCCGTATCACTTTTATAGGAATAATTCATTTGCGTAAGAACGGTTTTTAAATATCTCTTCTTTTGTGAATCTGTAAGAATATCTGATGTTTTATAATGCTCATATTTACTAAGAAGATGAAAAAATACAGAATGAAAAGTGCCAAACCGTACCGGATAATATTCACCATCCATTAACTCTATAAATCTTTTCTGCATTTCATTAGCACTTGCTTTGGAAAAAGTAATGACAAGAATATGATGTGGTTCGATTTGCTTTTCCTTGATTAAATAACGGATATGTCTGGTTAATACGAATGTTTTCCCCGAACCCGGACCGGCTAAACACATAACCGGTCCCGATTCATGGGTAATTGCTTCTATCTGCTGCGGATTGGCTCCGACAAACAGATTGTCATTGCTTGTATTAGGCAAGAGCTGCTTCAAGTTTCTCAATGCCTTTCTTAATACGAATAATGGATTCTTCTTTGCCAAGAAGTTCCATAATCTCTGTAGCACCTGCCGGTGTCATCTGCTTACCTGACACGGCGGTACGAACAGGCCAGAGCACATATCCGTTCTTAACACCCATCTTCTCAACCTGCTCAATTAATAACTGATACAACGCATCATTACTGTAATCATCCTGCGCTTCGAGTACAGGTAATAATTCCTTCAATACCTCAAGGGATGTCTCAGCGTTGGTTTTCATTTTCTTATGTGTGTACATTTCGATATCATACTCCGGAAGCTCCTCAAGGAAATCCAAAAGTTCTACGATATCCGGGAATACTTCGATTCTGGTCTTACAAATCTCAGCCAGTTTCTTCTTATCAATATCCCTTTTAACAGCCTTCTCAATATATGGCAATGCCATTTCATAGTAGGCATCAAAATCCATCTTCTTAATGTATTCGCCGTTCATCCATTTTAACTTGGTATAGTCAAATACTGCCGGCGATTTGCTGATACGTTTGTAATCGAAATCTCTGATTAACTCATCAAGTGTAAAAATTTCATTATTATCCTCAGGACTCCAGCCCAAAAGCGCAATGAAATTCACAATAGCTTCTGTTAAAAATCCCTGCTCCAATAAATCTTCAAACGAAGAATGTCCGCTTCTCTTTGATAATTTCTTATGATTCTCATCAGTAATAAGCGGTAAGTGGATATACACCGGTGATTCCCATCCAAATGCATCGTATAAACGCTGATATTTCGGTGAAGAAGACAAATATTCATTACCACGTACCACATGGGTAATATTCATGGTATGGTCATCAACTACATTCGCAAAATTGTATGTCGGATAACCGTCAGATTTAATCAGAATCATATCATCTAATTCAGAATTATCTACGGTAATATCTCCGTAAAGTTCATCGTGGAATGTTGTTTTACCTTCATTCGGAATGTTTTGGCGGATAACAAAAGGCTTCCCTGCCGCAAGATTTGCTTCTACTTCTTCTTTGCTTAAAGATAAACAGTGCTTATCATATACGGAAATCTCTTTACCTTCTACTACTTCTGATTTTAAAGAAGAAAGACGTTCCTTATCGCAGAAACAATAATACGCTTCTCCTTTTTCCACCAATTCTTTGGCATACTTCATGTAAATACCGGTCTGCATGCGCTCACTCTGTACATACGGTCCAAATCCACCGTCTTTATCCGGACCTTCATCATGAATGAGGCCGGTCTTAGCCATGGTATTATAAATAATATCTACTGCACCTTCCACATAACGCTCCTGATCGGTATCTTCGATACGAAGCATAAAATCACCATCCGCATGCTTGGCAATTAAAAACTCATACAATGCGGATCGAAGATTACCAACATGCATTCTACCTGTTGGGCTTGGTGCAAATCTGGTTCTAATTTTACTCATAAAATCCTCCTACATATCAGGCAATGCCTGTTTCGCTTCTTTTTGGAATGCTGCCACATTCTTCTGTGCCTGTGGCAGGGCAATATTGGTACCGGCTCCTGCAATACATCCGCCTGGGCAAGCCATACCTTCTATTAAACAGCCTTTTTTCTTACCGGCTTTGGCAAGCATAAGAATTTTCTTACATTCGGAAAGACTCTCCGCATGTTCAATATTAACCTCAACATCCGGATAATATTCACGAATACAAGCTTCAATCGCACTGGCAACACCGCCGGCAACACCGTAACCACGGCCTGCTCCGGTCGCATCTTCCATCTCGGTCGGCACTTCTACATCTGCCGGATTAATTCCTTTGGCTTCAAACATACCAACCAATTCTTCGAATGTAATTACAAAATCAACATCAGAACGGATGGTTCTGCGGGAAGCTTCCAACTTTTTGGATGCACAAGGTCCTATAAATACTACTCCGGCATCCGGATGCTCTTTTTTAATCTCACGCGCAGTTGCCACCATAGGCGTCAAAGCATTGGAAATATTATCAATCGTTTCCGGGAAGAATTTCTTTGCAAGAACGGACCATGAAGGACAGCATGAAGTCAAAAGGAACGGTAACTTACCGGTTGCCACTTCATGTACATAATGTTCAGCTTCTGCAATAGCTCCCATATCCGCACCAATCGCCGTCTCATATACATCTGCAAATCCAAGTTCTTTAAGTGCTGTCTTTAACTTCTGCGGTGTCACATCCGGACCAAACTGGCCTACAAAAGCAGGTGCAATCTGTGCAATAATCTTTCTTCCTGACTGCAGGGCACGGATTAACTGGAAAATCTGAGATTTATCAGCTATCGCACCAAATGGACAACTAACCATACACTGACCACAGGATACGCATTTTTCATTATTGATAATGGCACGGCCTTTTTCATCGCTTTCAATCGCACCAACACCACAGGCAACCGCACAAGGACGAACCTGGTGGGAAATCGCATCATAAGGGCATACGGCCTTACATTTACCGCATTTGATACATTTATCCTGATCGATAACCGAACGACCGTTTACAAAGGAAATCGCACCTCTTGGACACACTTCACGACATGGATGCGCAACACATCCCATACACTTGTCCGTTACCTGGTAATTATTGGTCGGACAGGAATTACATGCGGACGGAATAACCTGCATCAATGGCGGCTCGTAATACTTTTCATCAATATTACTCTCTTCAAGCCCCTGTGTCAGATGCACAGGAACATTTTCCGGACGCAGGGACAATCCAAGTGCGAGACGGAGCCTTTCCCTGACAATCGCACGTTCCCTATAAATATTCTCACGATACGTAGATTCATCGTAATCAATTATCTTATATGGCAATGCTTCCATATCATCTTTCAGATTCTCGGAAGTATATGCCAAATTAGCTACTTCTTTAAAAATTCTACGGCGCATTTTACGCACTTGCGTATCAATTCCACGCATAGCAACCCTTACCTTTCGTATATATAATCAAAGAATATCTCCAAACAAAAAACGTGACATTATTAACCAACTAATAATATCACGTTTTTATTTTTTCGACAATCAGATTTACGAAAATATAGAACTCATTTATAAGTCTTATTTAGTTGTACTGCCAAAGCCTCCGTTACGGACATCTTCCGTATCATCATCCATTGTAATACCATATTGGATAAAGATTCCCTGCATAAATCCGGTTCCCTTTTGCACGGTTACATCCTTGCCCTCATTTGAATCATTGGTTATCTTTGCAAAAATATGACCTTCATTATCCGAATAATAGTAATCACTGTCTATAATACCGACTGTATTGTTAAGCTGAAGACGGTATTTAAATCCAAGACCGCTTCTCGGGTATAGCTTTAATACCCAGTCAATCTCCATCTTTGCACGGATACCGGTCGGAATCTTAATGGTCTCACCCGGTGCCAAATGGAAAGTAAACGGTGTATAAAAATCATAACCGGCACTTCCCTTTGTCGCTCTTTTCGGAAGCTTTAAGGTATCATACATTTCCATCACTTCTGCTTCCGTAATACCGGGAATCTCGCCCATTATTCCATTTTTAAATTCTTCGAAACTAACTTTATAAAACTGTGCTATACGGTTCATTTTATCTCCCCCTCTTATGCATAATCACCGCAATGTAATACAGGAGTCAATGGGTCTGTCTTAGCAAGCGTAGCACGTACATCAATTACATTTTGATTGGAACTTCCCTTCCATAAAAGATTCGTGTCACGTAAATCAATCTTAAACTCACCATCAACAACCACATCCACATATTTCATCATCGGATAATGCCAGATATCTTTCCATTCATAACCTGTATATAACCAAATGGTCTTATCGGGATATTTCTCTTTGATCTCAGACATTAAATTACGTACATCCAAACGGTTTGCGGAATGAAGCGGGTCACCACCCGAAAAAGTAATTCCCGAAATATAACTATGCTCCAGCTGTTCGAAAATCTCCTGCTTAGCTTCTTCATCAAAAGGAAGACCGCCATCCGGATCCCAGGTAATCGGATTCTGGCATTCTTTACAGCAATGAGAACATCCTGCTACCCAAAGCACTACACGAAGTCCGTCACCATTTAGCATATCGTCCTTTGTAATATTATGATATCTCATTGTTACATGCTTTTCCTTTCTGCAATTTCCGCCATTTTGGCATCATTAAGTCTTGTATCACCATGTACACGGGAATAAGACAAATAACCGTTCATTCGGTCAATTTTGGTCAGATTCTTACTGCCGCATTTTGGACAAACATCCATCTCCAGTTCCTGATGTCCGCAATCATCACAATATGCCAACGAAAGATTTACACCTTCATAAAATCCCATTTCCATCGCTCTTCTGATAAGAGTTTTTACTGCTTCGATATTATAATCAATCGGATATTTTACATACTGGATTTTGCCGCCGTTTGAAAGTTCCCAAAATCTAAATTCCAAATTCTGTTTTTCAATCGGAGTAATGTCTTCCGAAACATGGCAATGGAAACTGTTGGATACATAATCCCTATCGGAAACACCTTCGATAATACCGTATTTCTTTCTAAACTGCTGAACCTGAAGGCCGCAGAGATTCTCTGCAGGAGTTCCGTAAATGGCATATAAATTACCGTCTTCTTCTTTAAATTCAGCAATTCTTTTATTTATATGTTCGAGTACTTCAAGGGCAAATGCACCGTCTTCTACCAATGATTTACCATTATAGAGCATCTGTAATTCATTAAATGCAGTAATACCGAAAGAAGCGGTTGCCGCTTTTAATAATGGCTTAATCTTATCGGTAAGTTTTAAATGTCCGCCAAGGAAACCGCCTTCGCAATAAGCAAGCGGATTGGTAGACGCACGCATCTCACCCAAATAGGCATAGGTGCGGATATGAAGCTGACGGATTAAATTCAAATAGTAATCCAATACATCATAGAAATCCTTACTTTCCTGTCTTGCTTTTGCAAGAATCATCGGTAAATGAAGGCTCACTGCACCAATATTAAAACGACCGACAAAAATAGGGGAATCATTCTCGTCTGCAGGATGCATACCTCCTCTTTCATACCAAGGAGAAAGGAATGCACGGCAACCCATCGGGGAAATAATCTTACCGTATTGCTTGTACATACTTGCAATATAACCCTTACCTGTCAAGCTGAGCCAGTCAGGATACATGGTCTTAGCGGAACATTTTACACCTGCTTCAAATACATCTTCCAGTTCCTTGCCCGGTCCATGTAAATTCTCATCATATAAAAATACAATCTTAGGGAATAATACCGGCTTCTTATGTTCAGCCTTTCCCTGTCCTTTTCTACGGACATTTAACATAGTAATAGTTGCCAGTTTCGCAAATCTACCGGTAGCCGTACCTGCGGTAACCGTAATAAACGGATAATCACCACGGCTGCTGGCAACTGTATTAAACTTATATTCCCATCCCTGGAATCCCTGTTCCATTTCTTTGCAGACATCCGCATACGCTTCCGCTTCGGCTGTCTCTTTATCAATACCGAGTTTTAAATATTTCTCAATATATTTCTTGTAGGACTTCTCGGCATACGGCTCTAAAATATAATCCACACTCGGTACTGTAAATCCACCGTACTGCTGGCTTGCAGCACTAAGAACAATATCACCGATTACGTCAAATGCTGTATCCAAAGTCTTAGGTTCATTGTACCAGATATTACCCATCTCAAAACCACCGGATAATACATTCTGTACATCAAAAAGACAACAGTTCATCGTATCACGACGTGCTGACATATCATGCACATAAATATATCCGTCACGACAAGCCTGGATTTCTTCTGTAGTCATAAAGAATTTTTGGTATAATTCCTTGTTTAACTGGTTAAAAATCAAAGAACGTTTTGTAGAAACCAAAGCCGAATCAGTATTGGCATTTTCCTTATCACCAACGTACATAATGGACTGACTCTTCTTATATACATCATCCAGCATGCGGACGAAATCCTGCTTATAATTACGGTAATCACGATAACTCTTTGCTACAATCGGTTTTACCTGTTCCAATGCACTTTCGACAATATTGTGCATAATCGGAATCGGGACTTCATCCACTTCCAGTTCATTTACTTTTTCGATAACATACTGACAGATTAACTGTTTCTCAGTCTCGGAAAATTTGGTTAATGCACGATAAGCACTCTTACCAACTGCAGAAATTACCTTAGAAACATTAAACTCCTCGGTACTTCCATCCTTCTTAATTACAACAACAACTCTTTCCGGCTTATAAGTCTGACCATAATCCATCTTTTCTTCTGTTACACCTTCAAACATACAAAAACTCCCTCATACTATATATTGTATTCAAAAGTATAAAATAATATAGATTTAGTGTCAATGAATACAAAACGAAATTATAAACAAAAAAAGAATGGAATTTTTGTTAAAAACTCCATTCTTAAAAAATCTTAATTTTATCTATTATATTTCTTTCAAAATGTCCGATAAATATTGTTTGTATTGTTGTCTGATATCATCCGGAGAAACAATTTTAACCGATTTACCCAGACCTGCGAGCCATCCGAAGAAATGGTCACTGATTACTATATCTGTCCGGATACTGTAACCTGTTGTGTCCTTTCTAAGAATTACTTCTTTACCGAATCTGTCAAGCATTACACCGGTCAAATGTTCCGGAAATGCAAGAGTAACCGTACTTATTTCACCACCATACATGCCGAATACTTTATTACTGTATATAGCCGGATCAAACTCACGATATCCACTTTCTTCCAACCGGAATTCATCCATGATCTCTATGGATTTCATCTTGTCTACACGGTAATGACGGATTCCGTTATCCTCTTCGTAAGCAATAAGATAATAATTCTCATCATCCCAAATAAGACCAAGTGGACTGACAATATACCGTTCGCCATTACGGCGCAACTTCATCTCCTTGGAAGTACTCCACTCATAATACTGGAATGAGATCTGCCGATTACAATGAATCGCCTCATGAATATAATCGACATTATAAAAAATGCTCTCATTATCAGTTTTAATCCGGTTTAAAACATAAACCTGGCGTTTTAACTGCTTCTCTTCATGAATACTGCAAAGTTTTTCCAATTTATCAATCAGATCACGTGTCTTCTTGACAGAAATAAATCGTGATGCCTGAACAGAATCAACCAAAACTTTAAGTTCTGCCAATTCAAATCTACGTGACGCCATATAATATCCGCCACCGACTCTTGCCTTATTATGGACAATATCATAACCAAAATCAATCAACTGATTGATATCATCATAAATACTCTTGCGTTCGGCAGTAACTTCCACTTTGGCAAGTTCTTCAATCAAGGCAGCAGCCGTCATCGGATGATTTTCATCCGTCTTACGTTCCAGTATATCAACCAAATATAATAATTTAAGCTTCTGATTCGGAGATTTCGCCATTTAAAACCTCTTCCTTTGCATTCTTTTTCTTACGAAGTGCAATACCCGCAAAAGCAGCAGCAACTGCACATCCTACAAACACTAAAAACACAATCAAATACGCAACAAAATTTGCCAAAAAAGCATTAACCATTTTATATCTCCTTCATTTCATTAAATTCTTCATCAATAAGCAGATTCTCTCCGTCAGCTGCACTCGTTGCAAGCACGTCGCAACGTTCATTTTCAGGATGACCGGCATGCCCCTTTACCCATGTAAAAGTAACCTGATGCGGTTCCATAGCCTTTAACAAACGTTTCCACAAATCTACATTCTTAACTTCTTCATTCTTACCGCGTTTCCAGCCCTTTTTCACCCAGGAATCAATCCAATGAGCATTAAACGCATCCGATACATATTTGGAGTCAGTAATTACCTCTACCCGACATGGTTTTGTTAATGCCTCTAAACCTGTTATGACACCAAGAAGTTCCATCCGGTTATTCGTTGTCTGAACAAATCCTGCACTGTATTCCCGCTCATGTAACTTTCCATTACCATCAATATAATGAAGAATACATCCGTATCCGCCCGGTCCGTTAGGATTCCCTCTGGCGCTACCGTCACTGTATAATGTTACATTCATGGAAGGACCTCCCATTTATGATTAATTTCAAAACGCTGCGCCTGATTGCGCGCCATATTTGTGATAGCACTATCATATCCCATAATAGCAAGCAATGCAATCGCATTTCTTGATGTTGCTTTTCCTTTCTGTAAACGATACGGAAATACAATATCATTATTCTCAATAGATTCTTCAAAATGTACGTTTTCGTAATAGTTTTTCAGAATCTCGGTAAGTTCCAAATCATGTGTTGCAGCAAAGCAGAATCCGTTTAAACCTGCCATCTGTTGTAATATAACACTCGATGCTGAAATTCTCTCAAT
This sequence comes from Lachnospiraceae bacterium, assembly GCA_017621115.1. The sequence goes on along the minus strand of JAGATU010000093.1, from coordinate 22,361 downwards.
CGTATTGGTACCCCTAAGAACTTCATCCACAAAAGCAAGAACCGGAGCACCTTCTTTGGCATATGCATCCATTATACGCTTGATTGACTTTATTTCTGCCATATAATAACTGTCCCCGTCAAAAATATTGTCCTTAAGCGTCAAAGAAGAATATATACGGAAATAATCAGCTATATAGGAGTCTGCGCATACAGTATGAATACTCTGCGCAAGAACCGCATTTAGTGCCAATGTTTTTAAAAATGTCGATTTACCGGATGCATTGGAGCCTGTAATCAGCATACTTTTCATTACATTCACATCATTCTTTACAGGTTGTTGTAAAAGCGGATGATACAACGCTTCTGCCTGATAAGCACCTGCCTTGTATTCCGGAATTGAATATTCTTCTAAATAGGTTCTGTATTCTCCCACACATAATAGCACATCCAAATGACCGATAATTGTAAGCATACGGTCTATTTCCCGTTTATGGGCGCAGACATGCTCCAGCATCGAGTTAAATTTGATAATATCCAAATGAAAAATCATACGGACATAATCCAAACCTATTTCCATCATATCCCCGCTCATACGACCGGGTGACATTAACAGATATGAAAAACGCATAAAATTTGCAAATCGTTCTTTTAAAGCCGAAAGTTCTTTGATTTCATGCCCAATAACCGGTGTTTTTAGTTTTTTAAGTTCATCCACTTCATCCAACACACGAAACAAGTAGCGGAAACTTGTTATATAGGGATCTATCTCGCCTTTCTTTGAAAGGTACTCTTTCACATTAAATAAAAGTGTAATAAAAAAGATTACCAATCCCCAACTTAAATTTATAAACATCAATATAATCGAAGCAACCAGTATAATATCAGCCACTATACTTTTAATACTACTTCTTTTCCCAAGACCTTCAAGATTATCAAGATAATCGTAGATGCTGTATTTACCTGTACGGCCCATTTTATGAAGCGCAAGTTGTAATGCAACACGTTCTTTTTCATGAGTCATAAAATACGACACTTTTTCTTCATAATCCGTCCAATCCGACATCTCTGTTTTGGGAGTTCTTAACAGATAATATAAATACTCATCCCCTGCGGATGACTTGGCATAATCCATCTGTTTATAGATATCATCCATATTCAAATCATTCCAGGTAATATCATCCAAATAATAGCCGGATTTATGTTTCTTATAATAAGCGTTTATATGTGAAAACTCTTCGTTCTTATATTCTCTTTTATTATTACTTCCGTATTCTGTTATCAGTTTCTCTTTATATGATTTGAGCATTTTACGCTCGTTGATTGCACCGCTGATAAAGAAAATCAATATCCAAACAAGTACAATAATCAAAAATCCAAATACTTCGACCATAAATATACCCTTTTACAATTAAAAAAATCATACAGAAGGCGGGGCTTATGCCCCGCCCTGTATCACTTAATAAAAATACAATTTTATAAGAAAATATACTTACAAATAAATAATACTGTTAATACATACATTAAAGGACTAATCTTCTTATCTTTAGCTTTGCCTGTAACAAGGTTGATAATTGTCCAAGAAATAACGCCGATAGCGATACCTTCTGAGATGCTGTATGCAAGTGGCATAGCGATGATGCAAAGGAATGCCGGAACGCCTTCAGAAGCATCTTCCCAGTCAACCTTAACAACAGAAGCCATCATGAAGAAACCAACTACGATTAATGCCGGAGCGATAGCAAATGAAGGAATGGAAAGGAACAATGGACTGAAAATAACCGCTAAAAGGAATAATAAACCTGTAACGATTGCTGTAAGACCTGTTCTACCGCCTTCTGCTGCACCGGAAGCTGATTCAACATATGTTGTAACTGTAGAAGTACCACAGATTGCGCCAAAAGATGTAGCAACGGAGTCAGCCATTAAAGCACCTTTAATTCTAGGTAATTTGCCGTTTTCATCAAGCATACCGGCCTTAGTAGATACACCAATCAATGTTCCCAATGTATCGAAAACGTCTACAAAAAGGAATGCAAATACAACAACGATAAAGTTGATAATATCAATGCTTCCCCAAGCAGATGTATTGAATACCTGACCAAATGTCAATCCAAGAGGACTTAAATCAAAACTTACAATTGCTGTAGGAATAACAGAGTACATACCTGCATCAACATTAGGAACATAAATGCCAACAAGTTCGCAGATAATACCTAAAATCCAAGTTGCAAGAATACCGAATAAAATACCGCCTTTTACCTTTTTAACAAGGAATACGGCTGTAATAATAACACCGATGAGTGCAAGAATCGCACCAACACCTACGGAATTAAACAAATCACCTTTAAATGTCTGGTAAGATACTAATGTAGAATCGTTATTAACGATTAATTTTGCATCCTGAAGACCGATAAATGCAATAAATAAACCAATACCAACAGAAACTGCTGACTTAAGAGTCATAGGAATAGAATTGAAAATTGCTTCACGTACATTTGTTAAAGATAATACGATGAAGATAAGACCTTCCACAAATACTGCAAGTAAAGCCACCTGCCATGAATATCCCATTCCAAGTACTACTGTGTAGGCAAAATAAGCATTAAGACCCATACCTGGAGCAAGCGCAAACGGATAGTTTGCAAAAAGTGCCATTAAAGCAGTACCTACAAATGAAGCAAGTGCTGTAGCGATAAGAATCGCCTGTGCATCCATTCCTGTTGCAGAAAGAATGCTTGGATTAACAGCCAGAATATATGCCATGGTCATAAATGTAGTTAAACCGGCAAGTACTTCTGTCTTTACATCCGTGTTGTTTTCCTTAAGTTTGAAAAACTTTTCTAACATGATTTACCCTCCTGTGTAAATAGATTTACGGGATTACCTCCCAACCCCAATTTATTGTAAAGCATATAGCTTAACAATCTTTTAAGCGTTCCTTGATGGCGTTACACTCAGCATAAAGCGCTTCGACATCATCACAACATAAAAATTTACCGTCTTCGTATAAAATCTTACCGTTAATCATCGTCATCTTAACGTTCATCTTACTACCGCTATAGACAATATTCTTACAGATATTATGAAGCGGCTGCATATTCGGCTGATGTAAATCAATCATAATCATATCAGCAAACTTACCTTTGGCAAGTACATCACAATCCGGAAGTTCCATACCGATAGCACCATTAACGGTAGCCATCTTAAGTACCTCCATTGCCGGAACTGCACTCGGATCATTATCCTTAATCTTAGCTAATGCAGTAATTAAGAACATCTCACGGAACATATCCAGACAGTTATTGCTGGACGCCCCGTCTGTTCCGATTGAAACAGGAATTTCTTTTTCCAGATATTTGGAAATCGGAGCAATACCGCTTGCAAGTTTGGCATTGGAAGCCGGATTGGAAGCCACATGGATATTGTGACGTTTTAATATTTCCATATCTTCATCTGTAATATGTACACCATGATAAATTGTTCCACCGAAATCAAAAAGGCCTAATTTTTCAAACAGAGCCGGCGGAGTCATACCGTATCTTTCGATACATTCATCCACTTCCGTCTTCGTCTCTGACATATGAACATATAATGGTGCTTTATACTTATGAATCAATTCAGATGCTTCTTCCAAAAGTTCTTTTGGACAGGTATATTCCGCATGAAGACCCATTTTATAACTTACAAGATCATATTTACCGTTCAAATTATTGAACCTGTCTTCCATCACACTCATAGCAGGGCCAAACATATTCAGACCACTGACAAGTACACACCGCATCCCCATCTCGGCACAGGCATCTGCAATTGTCTCAGGCGTTAAATACATATCTGCGATTGCTGTCACACCGGTTGTCAGATATTCCAAAATTGCAAGTTTCGTAAGTGTATAACAATCCTCTCCCGTCATCTTCGCTTCCCTTGGGAAAATCATGGTATTCAACCAATCCTGAAGATTTAAATCATCCGCAAGCGAACGGAAAACCGTCATCGCCGAATGCGTATGGGCATTCTTAAAACCGGGCATTAATACATTACCTTCGCAATCTACTTCCCTGTCCCAATTTAATATTGCAGGAGCCTCATCAGCTGTACCTGCATAAGCTATTTTATTACCAGATACCCATACTTCTCCTTCAAATAAATCCTCTCCGTCTGCCATGGTAAGAACTCTGGCATTATAAAAACGAATATTCATTGTATATCACCTTTCAACTTCAGTAATGACCTCTTATACTAATAATCTTTTACCCGAGTCTGGCAACAACTTCTGTTACCAATTTCTTAAACTTCGGTGCTGCTTCAGCGGCCGCCTGCTGTACTTCTTCGTGAGTCAGAGGGTTGTCCGTCATACCGGCCGCAAGATTACATACGCAGGAAATACCGCAAATCTTCATTCCCATATGATTAGCTGCAATTGCCTCCACAACCGTAGACATACCCACCGCATCTACATCCAGTTTATGAAGTAACTGAATCTCTGCCGGGGATTCAAAAGACGGACCTGTAAGCTGCGCATAGATACCTTCCTGCAATTTAATACCCTCTTTTGCCGCCACATCGCGGATAATATCCTGAATCTCTATATCATATACATGAGTCATATCCGGGAATCTGGTTCCCAGTTCATCAATATTCTGTCCGATTAATGGATTCGGTGCCCATAATGAAATATGATCCGTTAACATCATAAAATCACCGGCATTGAAAGAAGGATTGATACCACCGGATGCATTAGTTAAAAACAAAGTCTCCGCTCCCATTAATTTCATAAGTCTGGTCGGAAGTACAACATCCGAAATCGGATATCCTTCATAATAATGCACACGGCCTTTCATACATACAACAGGCACACCTTTTACATAACCGAAAATAAACTTACCGGCATGTCCCGGAACCGTAGATACCGGAAATCCCTCAATATCACTGTAATCAATCTCAGTGACTACTTCTATATCATTTGCATAATCACCAAGGCCTGAACCAAGTACGATTGCTACCTTAGGCACAAAATCTGTCTTCTCTCTTACACTCTTTAAACATCCCTGTAATTTTTGATAAATCGGATTCATATTCATACCTCTTTAATAGTTTAGTGTGTTAGAACCACTACATGATAAATTATATCAGACAATAAGAAACCTGGAAAGAAAAAAATAGAAAATTTAAAATTATTATTTCGACAAAAAACCGGAACCCACATACGGATTCCGGTCCTTAATTATTTATTCGATATTATATTATAATGCAAATAAATCCTCCCGTAGAATCATTCACAATCTTCTGCATGGTATCCTGCAGGCGCATCTGGCTGTCATCACCTATCATTGCAATCTTGCCTGCAATACCGTCATATACAAGTTGTTCTACGGTTTTTCCAAAAATATTAGTATCCCAAATGCTGTTATTGTCATCCCTTGACTGTCCGATATAAGAAATCAAATCTTTTGCCTGCTGTTCCGTTCCGACAATAGGTGCAATTTCCGTAATTACATTTGCCTTTATAAAATGAATTGAAGGACTCACCGCTTTAATTTTCACACCATATTTCGAACCATGTTTGATAATTTCAGGAGTATCCAGTTCGATTTCGTTTCTGTCAGGTGTTACAACTCCGTATCCGGTATGTCTTACGGAATCCATAGCATTTAATACCTTCTTATACTCGTTTTGCATGGAAGCATATTCTTTTAACAGTTGTAATAAACCATATTCGTCCTTAATATCCGTTTGTGTCCATTCACTAAGCATTCGATAATAGCAGGAATCCTCAAGGCTTAAAATCAAACGGATAACTCCGTCTTCCATACCGATATGCTCTGTTATACAATGCTTTACATTATCATTTGTAAATGTAATCGGATGTTTAATTATGTCTCTCATTGTACGTACATCCTTGGTCATCTCCCGAATACTATCCATTAATCCTGCCTTAAACGGATGAGTATTTTTAAGCATTTCCACCCATTTTGGCATATAAAATTCCATAACGGATACCGGAAACTCATATAATAAGTTTTCCAAAATTAAGTGCACATCCTCTTCTTTCATCTGCTGGCAATTCATTGGCAATGCAACAACCCCGTATGTATCTGACAGTTGTTCAGCTATTTCCTTTACTTCCCGTGAATATGGTTTGGATGAATTCACCAATACAATAAAAGGTTTATGCAATTCCTTGAGTTCTTCAATCGTCTCCTTTTCTGCTTCCATATAGGATTCTCTCGGAATATCCGTAACACTTCCGTCTGTTGTGATCACAATGCCAACAGTTGAATGGTCTTTAATTACTTTTTTAGTCCCTATTTCAGCAGCTTTGACAAAAGGTATCTCATCCTCAAACCAAGGTGTTTTTACCATACGAGGAACATCTTCCTCCATATGTCCGGTTGCACCGTCTACCATATATCCGACACAATCCACCATTCGGATATTTACACATACATCATCTGCCAAATGTATTTCTGCCGCATTTTTAGGAATAAATTTGGGTTCTGTTGTTGTAATGGTTTTGCCGGTTCCGCTTTGGGGCAATTCATCCTGTAAACGTGTTTTTTCAGGAGATTCCAGCATATTGGGCAATACCATAAGATCCATAAAACGCTTTATAAATGTGGATTTACCCGTTCTTACAGGGCCTACGACGCCTATGAATATTTCTCCATTACAACGGTTCTTAATATCTTTGTATAAATCAAAATCTGTTATTCTTTTATTGTCCATAAAAAAACCCCTTCCATACTTATCTAAATGTATGCAAGGGATTTTTTCATTATGACATAATTATTTATTCTTCAATCGAACTTCTTCTGTGAACGGTAACTGTCTCGTCCAGACACATAAAAATTGCATCTATCTGTTCTGAATTCATCTTCGGAGTGATAATACTAACAAGCGGAACTACTATAAGTCCGGCAATCATTGCTATTGCACCGGCATTAATCGGTGATGCAATAAATTTGAAAAACATATTAGCTACGGTAATTCCTACACCACATGCAAAACTAGCCCAAACTGCCGCTTTTGTAACACCCTTCCAGTATAAACCATACATAAAAGGAGCAAGAAATGCACCCGCAAGTGCTCCCCATGAAATACCCATAAGCTGTGCAATAAAGGTTGGTGGGTCAAGCGCAATTACAACAGAAATTACTATAAAAAATACCAACATTATTCTCATGCAAAGAAGCTGTTTCTTTTCATCCATATTTTTGATTACATTTCCTTTGATGAAATCAAGAGTTAATGTAGAACTGGATGTCAATACAAGGGATGATAAAGTTGACATTGAAGCCGATAATACCAGTACGATAACAACGCCAACAAGAATATCCGGTAATGTAGAAAGCATACTTGGTACAATCGCATCATATACAATGCTTCCGTTTTCTGCATATATAGCCGGTGTATCAAATAAACGTCCGAATCCTCCGAGGAAATAGCAGCCGCCTGCTACAACTATTGCAAAGAATGTTGAAATAATTGTTCCGGACTTAATGGATTTCTCATCCTTAATTGCGTAAAACTTATGTACCATCTGAGGAAGTCCCCATGTGCCAAGAGATGTTAATATAACAACTCCGATTAAGTTAGGCAAATCCGGGCCGAAGAAAGAAGCAAAAACACCCTTCTGTCCCATCGTAAGAGGAACATCACTTTCAATCTCAGCAAGTTTCATAACCGCTTCATAGAATCCCCCCTGTCCGTTAAGTACCGCTGCAATTACAGCCACGATACCAAATAACATAATTACACCCTGAATAAAATCATTAATAGCAGTTGCCATATAACCGCCAAGAATAACGTAAACACCTGTGAGTGCCGCCATAACAATAACACATACTGAATAAGGAATATCGAAAGCCATTCCAAAAAGTCTTGATAATCCATTATATACGGAAGCGGTATATGGAATCAGGAAAATAAAAGATATCGCACTGGCAGCAATCCTAAGCGCATTGGAATCATATCTCTTTCCAAAGTAATCCGGCATTGTCGCTGCGGATAAGTGCTTGGTCATAACTCTTGTTCTTCTACCCAAAATAACCCACGCAAGCAAAGAACCGATTATAGCATTACCAATACCAATCCATGTTGCAGAAATACCGTATTTATATCCAAACTGTCCTGCATAACCTACAAATACTACAGCAGAAAAATAGGATGTACCATATGCAAAAGCAGTAAGCCACGGACCAACTGCACGACCGCCAAGTACGAAATCATTTACATTTGTAGCATGTTTTCTGGAATACAAACCAACTGCAATCATAATTCCAAAAAAGATTAACAGAAACAAGATTTTAGTTAACATTATACTGTCCTCCATAATATTTTATGTCGCTTTAAAGCGTTGCGCTTTAAACCGTTACGCTTTAAAGTCTTAAAGCATTCTTATTATATAAAACCCTTGCTTAAATTGCAAGGGTTTTTGAAAAATAAATTTTATTTTAATATGCGTAATGCATTACCGACCAAAATGGCTTCTTTATCTTCATCCGGGATGGAAAGACCCTTTAAAATATCAGCAGTCTTTTTTGAATTACTCCATGGTGAGTCTGTCGCAAAAAGTAATTTATCCGTCCCATGTTTTTTTAGGATTTTTAAGAACATTTCATCTTCTATGTAGTCAAATGTAAAAGAAGTATCAAAATAAACATCCTCGCCGGCAAGAAGATCATAGACTTCTTCCCATTGTTTCCAACCACCCATATGAGCCAAAACAAGTTTCTTGGGCTTTATATCTTCAATTACCTTCTTCATCTTATCAGGTGGGCAATGAACAGGCATTGGCAAACCAATATCAATTCCTGCATGAACCAGTATAATCAAACCAAGTTTATCTGCATATCGGATAATATCAAGGTAACGTATATCGTCAATCATTACTCCCTGATAATCCGGATGTAATTTAATCCCCGGTAACCCCAACTCTTTTATCCTGTCTAGTTCAGCCATGTAATTGTCACTCTCAGGATGAATTCCGCCAAAGGATATCAATTTCCCTTTATATTTTTTATTTATTTCGGCCGCAAAAGTATTAACGGATTCAAACTGCGACGGTTTTGTAACCACAGGCATAATTACAGAAATATCCACATTGTTTTTTTCCATGGAATCTAAAAGTCCCTGCAATGTTCCGTCTGTAGCCGCCTTTATGCCGGATGCTTTTTCCAGATTTTCTATACTTCTTGCTGCGATTTTATCCGGGAATATATGGGTATGAAAATCAATAATCATATTCTAATCCTCTACAAAAGAAGAATGCCCCTTAAGAGACATTCTTCATCAATAAAATATTAATTAGCTAACTCCTCTGCTGCAATCAATTCAACACCGGTCTTGCTTAAAACATCTGCTGCTTTTTCTAAGTCAGCAGTTTTTATTACAATAGATGCATCATCTGAACCGGTTGCCAAAGCATACATGTAATCAATGTTGATTCCTGCTTTACAGATTTCTGCCAAAAGAACCTGTAACTGACCCACCTTATGTGCTAATTTTACAGCAAGCACTTCTGTTACCCTTGCAGTAAATCCTGCTTCTTTTAATGCAGCTTTTCCTTTTTCGGGATCGGAAACAATCATACGAAGCAAACCATAATCACTGGTATCAGCAAGTGATAAGGATACAATATTAATATCATTATCTTTTAAAGTAGCCAATACTTTATCCAGACGACCTTCTCTGTTTTCAATAAAAACGGACAACTGATTAACGAACATAATATTTCTCCTTTCAATTTACACTAATTTACGCTTATCAATTACACGTACAGCTTTACCCATACTTCTTTCGATAGTCTTAGGTTCAACTAATTTAACCTTAACGGCAAGTCCGATTGCCTGCTGGATCTGATGAGCAATCTTCTTTGTTAAGTTTTCAAGTTCACTAATCTTATCGGAGAAGAAAATTTCATCCACTTCTACCTGAACTTCCAATGTATCGAGGTTGTTTACACGATCTACAATCATCATGTAATAAGGAGCAGTCTCGCCCATTTCAAGAAGGGCAGCTTCTACCTGTGACGGGAATACATTGACACCACGGATAATAAGCATATCATCGGAACGGCCTTTGAAACGGCTGATTCTGGCGAGTGTTCTTCCACATTCACATTTATCATAACTGATACTTGTTAAGTCCTTTGTACGATAACGGATAAGCGGAATACCTTCCTTGGTAAGTGTTGTAAATACCAATTCACCGGTCTCACCTTCTGCCATAGGTTCAAATGTCTTAGGGTCAATGATTTCCGGCAAGAAATGATCTTCATAAACATGAAGCCCCTTATGATAAATACAGTCACATGCAACACCCGGTCCCATAATTTCGGATAATCCATAAATATCAAACGCATTAATATGCAGTTTTTCTTCAATCTGCATACGCATCTGTTCGGTCCATGGTTCAGCACCGCAAATGGCTGCTTTTAATTTGATATTTTCAATATCTCCTTCTGCCTCCAGAGTCTCTGCAATATGTAAGAGATAGGAAGGTGTACAGGCAATGGCCGTTGCACCAAAATCTTTCATCATTGTAGTTAATTTCTTGGTATTACCGGTTGACATCGGAACTACAGTTGCTCCAAGGTGTTCTGCACCATAATGCGCGCCAAGGCCACCTGTAAATAAACCATAACCATACGCTACCTGAATAATATCATCACGAGTAAGTCCTGCCTGCGAAAATGCTCTTGCAACACATTCACTCCAAATCTCAATATCTCTTCTTGTATAACCGACTACCGTTGCTTTTCCGGTTGTACCACTGGATGCATGGACTCTAACAATCTCAGTTTTCGGAACAGCAAACAAACCAAACGGATAAGTATCACGCAAATCATCCTTTGTTGTAAAAGGAAGTTTGGTAATATCTTCAATTCCTCTGATATCTCCGGGCTCAATTCCTACGGCCTGCATCTTTTTACGATAGTACTCAACATTATGATAGACTCTGTCCACCAACTTTACGAGTCGCTTACTCTGCAGATTCTGTAGTTCGTCACGGCTCATACATTCCTTTGCTTCGTTCCAAATCATTTTGGTAACCTCCTTAAAATGGTAAAAATATTGGGTCAATTTGCTTAGCTTTCAAAACCAAGTAAAAAGGCTTTCTTATTAATTTCAACTGTCTTTGGCGGAACCGTATTTTCAATCACCTCAAGCCATGCTTCTTTTGTGAAATCCATATGCTTTGCGGCAACGCCGAGAACAATAATATTAAATACTTTGGAATTACCGAGTTTAAGTGCTTCTTCCATTGCATTCACTTTGTAAACACTATATTCTTTTGACAAATTTTCAATAATATTATCCGGATACTCCGCCGCGCCGGTTACAACAGGCATCGGATCAATACGCTGGTCATTAACAACGATGGCACCGTCTTTTTTAAGAAAATGTGCATAGCGGAGAGCTTCCAGCTTTTCAAAAGCGATAAGTACATCTGCCTGACCTTCTTCTACGATAGGTTCTGCAACCTTTTCGCCATAACGGACAAATGTAACTACACTTCCGCCTCGTTGTGCCATACCATGCACTTCGGATAATTTTACATCATATCCTGCAGCAACGGTAATACCACCTAAAATACGGCTGGTAAGGAGTGTACCCTGACCGCCAACACCAACAATCATAATATTTTTTGTATTGTTTGCCATATTACACCTCCACTGTTTCAATTGCATCAAATTTACAGATTCCTTTGCAAAGACCACATCCGTTACACATGGTCTGATCAATGGAAATGGTTCCGTCAGCATTCTTTGTCAGCGCCGGACATCCCGGTCTTAAACACATACCGCACTTCTTGCATTTTTCAGGAACAGGTACGCATTTGGTTGTAAATTTATTGCCTTTTAACAGAACACAAGGAGATTTTGTAATAATTACGGAAACTTCGTCCCTTGCTGTTTCTTCTTTTATAACTCTTTCAAGTTCGACTGTGTCAAATGCGTTTACTTCCACTACATTCTTAACGCCGATAGCTTTGCATAATTCAAAAATATTAATGGCAGGAACCGTCTCGCCCATCAATGTCTTACCGGTTGCTGCATGGTCCTGATGACCCGTCATACCTGTTGTAGAATTATCCAAAATCATAACAGTACCAGTACCCTGATTGTAAACCATATTCATAAGAGAGTTGACTCCGGTATGCATAAATGTGGAATCACCGATAACCGCAACCCAATTCTTAATATAATCCTTACCTTTTGCCATCTCCATACCGTGAAGTGAAGAAATGCTGGCACCCATACAAATCGTAGTATCAACAACACTTAAAGGCGCAACGGCACCGAGTGTGTAACATCCGATATCACCGGCTGCATGGATTTTAAGTTTATTCAATACGGAATAGACACTTCTGTGAGGACATCCCGGACAAAGAATCGGTGGACGTGCCGGTACATTGGCTGCCGGATTAATGTCCACTTCTTCCTTTAAAACAGCCTTACGGATCATATTGGCAGAATATTCTCCCTGAACGGTGAAAATCTCTTTACCAATACATTTAATTCCCCATGATTTAATCTGTTCTTCAAAAACAGGTTCCAATTCTTCGAAAATATAAAGTGTATCTACTTTAGAAGCAAACTCTTCAATTAACTTTCTTGGTAAAGGATGAACAAGACCAAGTTTTAATACACTGGCCTCCGGACATGCTTCTTTTACATACTGGTAAGCAATACCGCTTGTAATAAAACCAATCTTAGTATCATTCATTTCCACGCGGTTAATCGGCATCTCGCATGCATCAGCCGCCATATCTTTTAATCTCTGTTCAACATAGAGATGTCTTCCTTTTGCCATACCCGGCATCATAACAAATTTGGCAATATTACGTTCGTATGTAATGTCTACCGGTTCGCATCTTTCCTCCAATGTAACCGGTCCCTGGGAATGTGCCAAACGTGTTGTGGTACGTACGATAACAGGAGTATCGTATTTCTCGGAAAGATCAAACGCATATTTCATAAAATCTTTTGCTTCCTGCGAATCGGATGGCTCAAGTACAGGCACCATTGCTGCTCTTGCCACACATCTGGTATCCTGCTCATTCTGGGAAGAATAAAGGCCCGGATCATCAGCCGCAACAAGTACAAGACCTCCGTTTACACCACAATAAGAGACTGTATAAAGAGGATCACTTGCCACATTTACACCTACATGTTTCATGGAAGCCATCGAACGCACACCGCTGATGGATGCACCAATAGCAACTTCCATGGCAACTTTTTCATTCGGAGACCACTCTGCATAGATTTCCGGATAGTTTACAATATTCTCACTTATTTCGGTACTTGGTGTTCCCGGATATGCTGCTGATACCTTTACACCTGCTTCAAAAGCACCTCTGGCAATGGCTTCATTACCCAACATAATCTTTGTTTCGCTCATTTAAAATCACCTTTCAAAACTCAATTCTTTCGTATTTAACCCATATTCTGTTCCGCAATTAATTTATTTGCACCATACATCTCACGAAGTTTCGGTTTTTCAATTTTTCCGGTCGGATTACGAGGAATATCTGCAAAAAATATCTTACGCGGACGTTTGTAACGCGGAAGTTTCAGACAATATTCATCCATTTCTTCTTCCGTCATTAACTCGCCTTCTTTTAATTCAATAATTGCAGCAGCAATCTCACCAAGTCGTTTATCTGCAAGTCCGATAACAGCTACATCATGCACTTTATCATTGGTTCTGATAAAGTCCTCAATCTGTACCGGATAAAGGTTCTCACCACCACTGATAATAACGTCTTTTTTACGGTCTACAAGGAAAATAAATCCATCTTCGTCTTCCTGTGCCATATCACCTGTAAACAACCAGCCGTCAGCCAGTACTTCATTGGTTGCTTTACGGTCACGATAGTAACATGTCATGACACCCGGTCCTTTTACGGCAAGTTCACCAACTTCACCTTTTTCTACGGTATTACGGTTTTCATCTACAATTTTAATTTCCCATCCGTATCCGGCCTTACCGATCGCACCAACTTTATGAATATTCTCAACACCTAAGTGAACACAACCCGGTCCGATGGACTCGGACAAGCCATAGTTGGTATCATACAAATGATTTGGGAAAATACTCTTCCACTTCTTAATCAAACTCTGTGGTACAGGCTGAGCACCAATATGCATCAGTCTCCACTGCTTCAACTCATAATCGTCTAAATTCACTTTCCCGCTTTCAATGGCTTCAATTATTTCCTGTGCCCACGGTACAAGCAACCATACAATTGTACATTTCTCTTTGGATACCGCATCCAAAATAAATTCCGGCTTGGTTCCTTTTAATAGCACTGCCTTACTTCCTGACAATAAACTTCCGAACCAATGCATCTTAGCACCTGTATGATACAGTGGCGGAATACAAAGGAATACATCTTCTTTTGTCTGTCCGTGATGGTTCTGTTCCACTTTACAGGAATGCATTAAACTTCTGTGTTTATGTAAAATTGCCTTTGGAAAACCTGTTGTTCCGGATGAAAAATAAATTGCAGCATCATCATCATCGGACAAAATCATCATCGGTGCCTGACTCGAACAGTTTGCTGATAAAGAATTATAATCATCTGCAAATCCAGGGCAGCCTTCTCCAACATAAATCAATAGTCTTCCTTTACTGATACGATCTGCGATTTCTTCCACACGACCGATAAAAGGATTACTGAATACCAAAACATCAGCTTCTGCCAATTTTACACAGTACTCAATCTCTTCTGCCGAATAACGGAAGTTAAGGGGAACTGCTAATGCTCCTGTTTTTAAAATTCCGAAGTAAATCGGAAGCCATTCCAAACCGTTCATCATCAAAATAGCAACTTTATCACCCTTACGGATACCTCTTTGAATCAATAGATTTGCAAAACGGTTAGCTTTTTCATTAAAAACGCCCCATGTAATCTCTCTACGGTAACTGGTCTTGGAACTCGGTTCGATTAATTCATATTCTTTCCATGTTACTCTTCTGTCTTCTTTAATCTCAGGATTAATTTCAACCAAACAAATATCATTTGGAAATTCCCTGGCATTTCTTTCTAATAAATCGGTAATAGGCATATCATAAATCCCTTCTGTCTGTGTTACTCATGTGCAATTTAACAGTTTAACGCTTTGCACCACTAAATCGATTATACCATTTCTTTTTCTATTGTCAATCAAAATATCTGACATATACAGTTATAACTAACATATATAAATTGAAAAAGCGGTTCACAAAAAGTGAACCGCCTCATGACATAATATATTATTCGATTACTAATTCATCCCAGTTATCATCCGGAACATAACCGATATATGTCTTACCTGTATTAAGTGTAATCTCATTACCTTCTGCGTCATAGTAACGTGTAGGTTCTGTTTCACTTGGGTTAACCCATGTAATCGGAATAGCCTTACCGCCTGTTAAATAGTAACCTTCTGTAGGTGTTGCTGTAAGACAGTTGAAAATTAAGTATCCGTTAGAATCTAATTCAGAGAATGTACATTTCTGGATTAAAAGGTTAGTAAATGACAACTGTTCCTGGGTCTTACCATCTAAATGAGGCTGTCCGTATTCAAAATATTTGTATACGCCTTCTGCTTCATCATATTCCAAATAAGAGCCGTTATGTTCAAAAGGTAATTCAATCTTAGAAGCAGCAATAGAATCTGCTTTCTCACCTAAATCAAGTGGATTTACCTTTGGAGCAAATGTAAAGTGAGGACCTGTATAATATTCATTATATTCGGTTTCTACTTTAGAATTAGCAATTTTCTTTTCTAAATCACCGGTCATAATATATTCTGTAAACTCTCTTGCTTTACCGTTATCAACACGTGCAAATCCACCTGAGAAGTTGTTAGAATATGGCTTAGCCAACCAGTCATCGATATAGAACGGACCACCATCATGACAAAGAATAGCATTCCATTCAGCTGCAAGAATAACGTTTGTAGGTCTTGTAGAACGGATACTACCTAACTGTTCAATGCTGCCCCAGTCTTTTACAATAGCCATGAAACGTGTAATACGGTCATTCTTTGTACTGTTCATGATTTCATAAACAATGTCTGCATCTACAAGTCCGAAATGAGGCAATGCAGTCTTTTCATTATCAACCATTGCTGCAATCGGTCTCTGGTTCTTTAAACTTTCATCAATTGGTAAATTAGTAAGTTCACTGAAGTACATACCTTCAGGGAGCTCATCTTCCAATAAAACTTCTTCTGTTGTAGTTTCTTCTTCCACTGTAGTTTCTACTTCAATCGGAATCTCTTCAACAGTAGCAACTTCCACTACTTCTTCTTCCGCTTTGTCTCCGCAGGCACATAATGCAACTGACATAACAAGGGCCATAAGAGTTAATAAAGTTCTTTTCTTCATAATATTTCCTTCCTTTTGTAATTCAAGAAAATTATATCTCTAATTTTCGCAACAGTAATAGTATACATAAAACCACCAATGTAGACAAGTAAAATGTTTTAAAAATCCAAATTTTCCAATTTTCTTAAGAATTTATTCGTTTCTCTTTTCTTTGCAACTTTGCAAACCGACAGTCCGGAAATAATCCCAACGCTTATTCCAACCAAAACATCACTCAAATAATGTACACCGACATATACTCTGGAAAGTGCTATAACAATACCTGCCGTCAAAATACTAAACTTTGATTTTTTCCCTTTAAACATCTGAAAAAAAACAATTGCACTGGCAAGACTGTTAGCAGCATGTCCCGAAGGAAAAGACGAATCCGGTTGCCTTTCAATCAGAATCTTTAGCTCATTTAAAACTTCATACGGCCTGTCCCTGTCTACCAAATTTTTAATAATAATATTATTCAGCAAAAAGCAAAGACAGATAGAAACCAGTGATAATCTACCGGCCTTACGGGTGTCTTTATTCAACATTAACACCAATGAAAAACCGATCCACAACAAACCGAAATCCCCAAGATGAGTTAATGTCTGAATAAGCGGTGTTACTTTATCCGATCGGATATGTTCCTGCACCCAGAGCAAAATACTTTCGTCAATTGCTTGAATTCCACTCATATGTCTTTCCTTTCTGCGAAATTAATATTGCTATTTTAAAACAACTTTTTTGTATGTTTTCTTTCCTCTTCTGACAACAATTCCATCACCGGATAACTGTTCAGCAGTAAATAAAGCTTTAATATCTGTAACCTTTTCATCAGCTGCAGCTACACCGCCCTGTTCTACGGCACGTCTCGCTTCATTACGGGAAGCACAAAGGCCGCCCTTTACAAGAAGAGATAAAATGTCAATTGCACCATCCTGCATATCGTCAGCAGAAAGTTCTACGCTTGGCATATCAGCAAGATTGCCGCCACCACCGAATAACTGTTTACTTGCACTTCTGGCTTTATCAGCCTCTTCATCACCATGAACAAGCTTTGTAAGTTCATAAGCAAGAATATCCTTTGCTTCATTTAACTGGCTGCCTTCCCAGTCATTCATCTTATCAATTTCTTCAACCGGAAGGAATGTCAGCATACGAATGCATTTAATAACATCGGCATCTGCAACATTTCTCCAGTACTGGTAAAATTCAAACGGTGAAGTCTTATTAGGATCAAGCCATACAGCGCCCTTTTGTGTCTTACCCATCTTCTTGCCTTCTGAGTTAAGAAGTAAGGTAATTGTCATCGCATGAGCATCTTTTCCTAATTTACGACGGATGAGTTCGGTACCGCCAAGCATGTTGCTCCACTGATCATCACCGCCAAACTGCATATTACATCCGTAATCCTGGAATAATTTGTAGAAGTCATAACTCTGCATAATCATGTAGTTGAACTCAAGGAAACTTAATCCCTTTTCCATTCTCTGCTTATAGCATTCTGCAGATAACATTCTGTTTACGCTAAAATGAGCCCCTACTTCACGAAGTACATCGACATAATTTAAATCCATTAACCAATCCGCATTGTTAACCATAATGGCTTTTCCTTCTGAAAAGTCAATAAAACGGCTCATCTGTTTTTTGAAACAATCGCAGTTATGCTGGATGGTTTCCGGAGTCATCATGGAACGCATATCCGTTCTTCCGGATGGATCACCAATCATGGCTGTACCGCCACCGATTAATACAATCGGTTTGTTGCCGGCTTCCTGTAATCTTTTCATCAGGCAAAGTGCCATAAAATGACCTACATGAAGGCTGTCTGCAGTCGGGTCAAAACCAATATAAAATGTTGCCTTACCTTCGTTGATCATATTTCGGATTTCTTCTTCGTTTGTTACCTGTGCAAGCAGTCCTCTTGCCTGCAGTTCTTCATAAATCTTCATAACGCATTCTCTCCTTCTAAATCTTTAGCCTAAAACAAAAATAAACCCCGCCCTATTGAAAGGACGAGGTTAAAACCCGTGTTACCACCATTCTTCATAATACCCTTACGGATATTATCTTATCAGGCACTTTCATGCCCTGACATAGTAACGGTTGCCGAATCCGTCGCAGCCTACTGTTATTTCAGTGCGCAGCTCAAAGAGGTATTCATAATAAGGGTATCCTGCGCCTCTCAGCAAACGGCAACTCTCTGTAGGTACTGACTTATTACTACTTATTCTTGTCATAGCCTTTACATATTGACTGTATTGTAGCGGATAGCAAAAAATTTGTCAATGCACTCCGTTTATTTATTCACCATTAATTTCGTCATGGCTTCGTTAAGGCCACCAACCGTCAGATGATACATCGGAATTAATCCTTTGATAGCTGTCTCTGCTTCTCTCCATGGCGCGTGTCCCGGAGCCATTTTCGGATTCATCCAGACAACCTTCTTATAATGACGCTTCACAAGTTTCAGCCATTCCCATCCGGGAAGACCGCCGTTAGGTCCGCGATAATTACCGGTATCGGAATACAATTCTTCCGGTGCCATCGCCGCATCACCAACAATAATCACTTTATAATCACTGTCCAAGTTACGGAACATCCACTCGGTATCAATCCAGTCTCCATTCTCACATTCCGGTGTATTGTATAACTTACTGTAAATGCAGTTATGGAAATAATATGCCTTAACGTCCTTATAGTGGTTAGATTTATATACCGCCTGAAATAACTCATTAATCAGTTTTGTATACGGAATCATCGTTCCGCCCGAATCCATCAATAACAAAAGCTTAATGGCATTCTTACGCGGTTTTTCCATAACAATCTGAAGCATACCGCCGTTATTACAGGTCTTATCAATCGTTCCGTCAATATCGAGTTCTGTCTTAGGAATATCCAGTTTGGTAGAAAACTGGCGAAGTTTCCTAAGTGCCTGCATAAACTGACGGTTATCCATAACCCTGTCATCCCTAAAATCACGGTATTTCTTGGAACCGATAACCGCAAATGCAGACTGGTAACCGGTATTACCACCGACACGGACACCACCGATATTACCACCTGTATTACCGAAGGAAGTCTTACCCATCGTACCAATCCAATGGGAACCGCCGTTATGCTCACTATCCTGGTCTTTCAGACGCTGCTTAAATTTCTCTTCCACATCATCTTTATCGACCTTGATATCTTCCACTTTATTAAGCCACTGCTTCTCTGTTTCCTGAAGCCATTCATTCATCTCCGGTTTATCCAGCCACTTAAGCATATTGGCTCCAACTTCCGGATCCATAGTGGAACCTTTAAAGTTCGCTTCAAATACCATATCAAATTTATCAAAATCCGTTTCACTCTTTACCATAATCATTCTGGCAAGATAGTAAAACTCTGTTAATGATGCGTTGCACATGCCTTTATCCAAAGCTTCCTGTAACGTGATAAACTCACTCATCGTCACTTTAAGACCTGCCGCACGCAAATCATAAAAGAATTTGGTAAACATCTGTCTCACTCCTGTGTATTCACAAGAAAATTAATAATTCTGCGCCATTTTCTCTTTTACGGTACTTAAATCTTCATCCTTTTTAACGACTACACCGATAAAAGGAAGTTCCTTTTTAATCTTTTCAACCGAAATACCACTAATCATAAGAACATTAATCCAGTCAATCAACTCAGATGTACTGGGTTTCTTACGTACATCTCTCATCGCACGGATATCATAGAAAACGTCAAATGCATTCTTCAAAATATTATCTTCCACATCCGGGAAATGAGTGCGGACGATTTCTTCCATAAGAGGCGGTTCCGGGAAATCAATATAATGGAAAATACAACGTCTTAAGAACGCATCCGGTAATTCTTTTTCTGCATTGGATGTAATAATTACAATCGGACGATGTTTTGCCTTCACTGTTCTCTTTGTCTCGTGAATATAGAATTCCATCTGGTCCAATTCCCAAAGTAAATCGTTCGGGAATTCCAAATCTGCTTTATCAATCTCATCAATCAATAGAATAACCTGTTCGTCACTTTCAAAAGCCTCGCCCAATTTACCAAGCTTAATATATTTGGCAATATCATCCACTCCTTCTTCTCCGAACTGGCCGTCATAGAGTCTTTGGATGGTATCATACATATATAGGCCTTCCTGCGCCTTTGTAGTCGATTTAATATTCCAGATAAGAAGTTTCTTACCAAGTGACTTAGCTACCGCTTCCGCAAGCATGGTCTTACCGGTTCCCGGTTCTCCTTTTATTAAAAGTGGCTTCTGCAATGTAATTGCCACATTAACGGCTGTTAAAAGTTCCTGACTGGCAACATATTCGTTTGTGCCCTGAAAATCATTTTGCAACTGACTCATGAAAGTTCCTCCGCTTTCTTTCTTGTAAACTTATCCATTTCATGTTACGATATTCCACATGTAAAAGCAAGAAAAAAGGGGACAAAATCACATGAAGAATGAATTAAAAAAGAATGATTTTTCCGTTTCGTTGGAAATATTCCCACCCAAAAAAGAAGAAGAATTCGCCGGCGCATTTGAATTACTCGATAAACTGGCATTACTGAATCCTGATTTTATCAGTGTTACCTACGGAGCAGGCGGATCCCGTTCCAAAAAAACCGTAGAAATGACTTCTTATATTAAAAACACATTAAATATTCCGGCATTGGCACATCTTACCTGTGTCGGCAACACCAAAAATGATATCGATAACGTTGTTGCTGATTTGAAAGCAGCCGGAATCAACAATGTCTTGGCACTTCGCGGAGACAGACCTGCTTATATGACGGATGAGCAATACAATGCAAGGGAATTTGAACATGCATCAGATATGATTGCATATTTAAAAGAAACCACTGATTTTAAGATTGCAGGTGCATGCTATCCGGAGAAACATTTTGAAGCATTTTCATTCAAAGAGGATGTAAGATATCTGAAACAAAAAGTGGATTTGGGTGTCGAAATGTTAATCAGTCAGTTATTCTTTGATAACGAGATGTTCTATCGTTTTGAAGAAATGACTCAGATTGCCGGAATCAATGTTCCAATCTGCGCCGGTATCATGCCGATTACTACATCCAAGCAGCTTGGAACCACAGTCTCCCTCTCCGGTTCTTCCGTTCCAAAGAAACTGGCTGATATTATTGCCACCTATGATGACAAACCGGAAGACATGCGTAAAGCCGGTATCGAATATGCAGTTAACCAGATTCTGGATTTAAAAGCACATGGAGTTAAAGATATTCACCTCTACTCCATGAACAAAGCTAAGACAACAAAAGAAATCTTTGAAGCAATACGTTAAAACAAAGCGAAAGTACAGACTTGCTTTTGGCTGTTTATAAAAAATATACCCCCACAAGGACGATTTGCCACTGCATCGGAGTCCTGTGGGGGTATATTTTTTTAATAAACTACCAAGCCAAGTCAGAACTTTCGCTCTTCTTATCCCTGGTCATTAAATCTTTCATAGTTTCAGAGGCAGGTTTGTTTTCAAACAATACCTGGTTTACCTGCTCGATAATCGGCAACTGTACTCCATATTTCTTGGAAAGTCCCAGTGCCGCTTTTGCAGAATACACACCTTCTACAACCATCTTCACTTCTGCCATTGCTTCATCCATGGTTTTACCCTGTCCGAGCAAAATACCGGCACGGCGGTTACGGGAATGCATACTTGCACAGGTAACAATCAAATCACCTATACCTGATAATCCGCAGAATGTTTCAAACTTACCGCCCATAGCCATACCAAGTCTTCCGATTTCAGCAATACCACGGGTAATCAAAGCCGCTTTTGTGTTATCTCCATATCCAAGTCCATCGGCAATACCGGCAGCAAGCGCAACAACATTTTTAAGTGCCGCACCAAGTTCAATACCAAGCACATCCGGACTGATATATACACGGAATACTTCACTCATAAAGATATTCTGGATATATTCTGCCGTCTTCTTATTTTTAGCCCCTACAACAATAGTGGTCGGAATACCGCGTCCCACTTCTTCTGCATGGGAAGGACCT
>JAGATU010000092.1 GCA_017621115.1 Lachnospiraceae bacterium | reverse complement strand
CCGCATATCTCATATGGTGGGTATAGCGCAGTTGGTTAGCGCGCCAGATTGTGGCTCTGGAGGCCCAGGGTTCGAATCCCTGTATCCACCCTGGTGTCATGCCAATAATGGGCTATCGCCAAGCGGTAAGGCACAGCACTTTGACTGCTGCACTCGTTGGTTCGAATCCAACTAGCCCAGTTAAAGTTTACAACATGGAGCACTAGCTCAGTCGGTAGAGCACCTGACTTTTAATCAGGTTGTCGGGGGTTCGAATCCCCCGTGCTTCATTGAGAATCCCTCAGCAGTTGCTGGGGGATTTTTTGTTATGTACTTGAACTTTATCCCGGAATCAATTAAAATGAAGATAAATAAGGACAATGATATATTTTGTATAGTAATTGTCCAATATCGGTAGTACCCATTTTTATGTTTGTAATGCAATTCATGGAGGATGAACATATACTATTTTTGCAGAGTTTTTCTGGTTAGAAGGAATGCCGGGGGCATTCAATAATTTCATATAGGCGGACACATATCCTTGGTACTACCATAGTTCAGGGATATGGATAAGCACAGTGCTGGGTAGTTCCCCTTTCCCTGAAAAAAGAGATAACAGGGAAAGTGAGGAAAAATGAAATGGGATTAAGAACACAGGATTATAATGAATTGGGGTTTGTGAACGATTTTATGTTTGCAAAGGTAATGAGAAATGGGAAGTTATGCAAGCAGTTGTTAGAGGTAATTTTAGATGTGACGATTGAGCGCATAGATTATCTCGAAGAGCAGAAAACTATCAATCACTCGATGGATGCAAGGAGCGTACGGCTGGATGTTTATGTAAGAGATGATAAGAATACTGTTTATAACGTAGAGATGCAGGCGACGAATCCCAAGAATCTTCCAAAAAGAAGCAGATATTATCAGGGCATGATTGACTTAAATCTGTTGAAAAAGGGAGATGACTATAACAAACTCAATAAGAGTTACGTTATTTTTATCTGTACAGAAGATATTTTTGGAAAAGGCAGACATGTTTACACATTTGAAAACTTGTGTATCCAGGATCCATCAATTCATTTGAATGACGAAACTACAAAGGTCTTTTTAAATCCGGTATCAGATATGGATGATGTGGATGAAGACTTGAAGAATTTCCTTTTGTATGTGGCAAATGGGAAGCCGGTTGATGATTTTACACAGGAACTGGAACGCGAAGTCGAGGCAGCTAGGAAAAATAGAGGATGGGAGGAAGAATATATGACATTACGCATGATTGAACGTGAGAAGTATAATGAAGGTAAAATGGAAATGTTATTTAAGCTTGTCAAAAAAGGACTTCTTGACATTTCTAGTGCGGTAGAAGAATCCTCTTTATCCTTGGAGGAATTCATAGAAGAAATGAAGAAGGCAGGTTATTAAGAAGAAGAGGTTAAGAAGTGAGTGAATGACGCTAAGGATGGAGAAGCCAGAAAGAGATTATACAAAGAATTTGGAATGCTGTAAAAAGCATATTATTATATGCCGCAGAACACTATTACCCCTCCCGATTTTCGGGAGGGGTTACTTTTATGCAAAAAATACAAGTTTTTTGTGAAAAAAGTACAAGTTTTAGTCGAAATATGTAAACCATTGTGTTATAATGACAGTAATATAAATAAGCAACAAGAGGTTGTAGGGAAATGTTACGCACACGTGCTCTGTCTAAGGCGGGACAGCGTGGTTTCTCCCTTATAGAGGTAATCGTCGTTGTGGCGATTATGGCTGTATTGGGGTCAGTGTTGGTTCCGCAGTTGCTTCGTTATGTAAATCAGAATCGTGCGAAGGCATGTCAGGTAGACAGGGAGGGGATCCTCGCTGTCTATGAGCGTTGTATATATGAGGGGTCTGCCGTACTGCAGACGCAGGATTTGGAAGATATTATAGACAGGGTTAAGCCCGGAATGGACGAAGGAACCAAGGATGAGGTGGCACAATACGTTAAATGTCCTAATGGCGGTAATTATACGGGAAAGGTAGTCGGAGACCTTGCCATTATCGAATGTGATTGTGACGGGCATGAAGAGGTTGTGGTTGATTTTGCGGCATGGAGCGGAACAGAACTTGCAGAAGGAATCGATGCACCGTATGACCCGGCGACATTTCCGACGACGCCGGAGCCTCCGGAATCAAGCAGCGAAGAACCGAGTTCTTCTACGGAGGAGGAACCTCAGCAGAGCAGTTACTGGCCGTATTGGGATGACCCGCGTTGGGTTGGCAAGCAGTTCTCGGGAGAGACAGAGATAATTGCCGTACCGGTCAAATTTACTTCAAGAGAAGGGAATACTTACGTGGTGACTGATCGTAATAAGACGGGCACATTCACGGTGCACTGGGAGTGGAACCGTGGTCCGGAGATGATTGATAATCTTCCGGGTGAAGGTATTATTTCCTGCTCGGGAGTTGTGATAGAGGATATTGATTCTGTGAAGGTTTGGGAGGATGGCGCATGGTATCTTAAGGGTATTCATTATGGGGATATTATTGTGCTTGACGGAAAACAATATATCTATGGTTCATTGGATATGCAGTATAATGATCGGATTAATCTTCCTTCTGTTAATAACCTTGGCAACTTCCACTATGTCGGCGAAGACAAAACCGTGAACTAACGATAACTAACAAATACCAATATAAACTAACGAAAAGTAACGAATACTAACATACAGAAGGTTACATATATGGCACTAATCAGAAAAAAACTGCGTCTCGGCGATGTACTGATTAACGAAGGCGCGATTACAGAAGAACAATTACAGAAAGGACTCGAACTGCAGAAGCAGACCAAACAGCGTCTGGGTATGACGCTTGTGGATGCGGGCATTACGACTGAGGATGCGATTGCAAAGGCACTCAGCCATCAGCTTGGATACGACAGAATCAAGCTTAGGGATGTGGTGATTGAGCAGTCCGTTCTGGATTTGATTCATGTGGATATATTGAAAAAACACGTTATGATTCCGATTGGCTATTCCCAGGAGGAAGCCAATGTTCTTCGTGTGGCGATGGCGGACCCGATGGATATGGGGGCAATGGATGATATCAATATCATCACGAACCTTCAGGTGGAGCCGGTAGTAGCGACACAGCAGAGCATTATGATGGCGATAGACAAGTACTATGGCCAGAAGGATGTTATTTCCAAACTGGATGAATACACCAAGGGCAAAGAACTGATTGCCGAAGAAGAGGACATGTACAGTGAGGATGTTAATTCTTCCCCGATTGTACAGCTTGTTAAAACGATGATTGAGCAGGCAGTCCGCCAGCGTGCGTCCGATATCCACATTGAACCGATGGAGAATCAGGTGCGCGTGCGTTACCGTATTGACGGTACTTTATATGAGAAGCAGACCTATACGTTAAAAGCGCTGGCTGCGATTGTAGCCCGTATCAAGATTATCGGCGGTATGGATATTTCCGAGAAAAGAAAACCACAGGACGGCCGTATCACACAGATAGTCGACCGTATGGAATACGATATCCGTGTATCCATTCTTCCTACGGTGTACGGCGAGAAAGTCGTTATGCGACTTACCTCCAAGACAGCCCTCACAAGGGAAAAGAGCCAGCTTGGTTTGAATGAGCAGGAGATGAAGGTATTTGACCATATCCTCAGTAATCCTCACGGTATCCTCCTTGTTACGGGACCTACAGGTAGTGGTAAATCCACAACCCTTTATACGGCACTTTCCGAGCTTAACAGCGAAGAAGTAAATATCATCACGGTTGAAGACCCGGTCGAAGCCAATATCGACGGTATCAACCAGGTACAGGTTAATCCGAAAGCGAACCTGACCTTTGCTTCTGCACTGCGTTCGATTCTGCGTCAGGACCCGGATATCATTATGATTGGTGAGATCCGAGACACGGAGACGGCAGAGATTGCGGTACAAGCATCCATCACGGGACATATGGTGGTTAGTACCTTACATACCAACTCCGCGGCAAGTACGGTCACCCGACTTGCGGATATGGGCATTGAACCGTATCTGATAGCGGATTCGACGGTCGGCATTATTGCCCAGCGACTGGTAAGACGCCTCTGCAACAGTTGTAAAATCGAGACGACACCGGATGCGGATGAGAGAGAACTTTTAGGACTTTCCGCAGACGAACCGGTCAAGATATACAAGCCTTGCGGTTGCAGCAAATGTGACGACACCGGCTATAAGGGCCGAATCGGTGTATACGAGATTATGGAAGTAACACCGGATTTGAAGCGTATTATCGCTAAGAATGGTACGGCGGATGAGATTAAGGACTGCGCACTTAGAGAGGGTATGAACACCCTTCGCATGAGTGCGACCAGGTATGTGCTTGACGGTATTACCTCCGTATCCGAGATGAAGAAAGTATCATTTGACATCTAGTCAAAGTGAAGGAGAACCCCATGGCAAGCTATGGATATGAAGCCATCAATAAGATGGGCAAAGAAATGAAGGGAAGCATCGATGCCGACAGCATTGAGCAGGCGCGTGAGAAACTTAAGCAACAGGGATTTATCGTACTCTCGCTCAAAGAAGAAAGCTTCCTAACCAAAGATATTAATATTTCCTTCGGCAAAAAAGTAAGCGCCCGTGACATGTCGGTATTCTGCAGACAGTTCGTCAGTATGAGCCGTGCCGGCGTATCCATTATGGAATGTTTGAACCTGCTTCGTGAGCAGACCGAGAACGAATACCTCGCAAAAGCGATTGCACAGGTGCATGCGGATGTACAAAAGGGTGAATCCCTTGCCGAGTCCATGCGCAAGCAGGATAAGATATTCTCCAACTTAATGGTCACAACCGTTGCCGCCGGTGAAGAATCCGGTAGTTTGGATATTTCGCTGGAGCGAATGGCGACACAGTTTGAACGTTCGGCAAAAACGGCTGCCCTTGTGAAAAAGGCGATGATTTATCCGATTGTGGTGGCAATCATGTCGGTGGCGATTATAGTCTTAATGTTGGTGTGGGTTATTCCACAATATACTGAGATGTTTGATTCCTTGGGAACGGAACTTCCGGGAATTACCAAGGCGGTTGTAGCAGCCAGTAATTTCTTGCTTGCGTACTGGTATATTATTATTCCTGTGGTAATTGTAATCGGATTGGTAATTCGTTGGTATTTGAAAACGGATGCAGGTAAACTTTTTACCAGTCAGATGGCAATCAGGATTCCGATGTTCCGTAACCTAGTAGTAAAGTCAGCCTGTTCCCAGATGGCTAGAACCTTAAGTACACTGATAGCGGCGGGTGTATCCTTGGTAGATGCGGTAGAGATTACATCGAATACGATGCAGAATGTACTCTTTAAAGATGCTTTGCTCGAAGCAAGGGATGAAGTCATTAAAGGCGTGCCTTTATCGGAACCGCTACAACAGAGCGGACTTTTTCCGCCAATGCTCTACCATATGGTGCGAATCGGCGAAGAATCGGGAAGTACCGAGGAAATGCTTACCAAGCTTGCCGATTATTATGACGAAGAGGTAGAGATGGCAACGCAGAGTCTGATGGCGGCAATGGAGCCTATGATAATTATTGTACTGGCAGCGATTGTATGCGTGATTTTAGCGTCCATTATGGCACCGATGCTTTCGATGTACAATGCACTTGATAATATGTAATAAACTTACGAATTAAACATTTTCGGAGTAGGGACGAAAATGCTTAAGATAAAATTTCAAAATGTAAAGGAGATTTACTATGAAAAAGACAAATAACAAAGGTTTTTCTTTAGTTGAATTAATCGTTGTAATCGCGATTATGGCAGTGTTAATGGTAATTGTTGCGCCTCAGATGTTACGTTATGTGGAAAGAACAAGAATTCAGAGAGATAACTCGGCAATTGCTGAAATTGCAAATGCTATTAAGATTGCAGTTGCAGATGAAACAGTTAACAATTCAGTGCCTGATGCTGGAGAAACATATACTGCTTCAACAGCTGGAGTATTTACATTTAATGATGCAACAGCTGGAGGAGATGCATTAGATGTGGAATTAAATGCAGCGCTCGGTGCTACTGTTACTCTAACGTCAGATACATACACGACAGCAGGTAATGAGCCTGTGATAACTATTACTAAGTCTGGATTAAATATCACAGTAACTGGTTCAAATCTTCGTGGTCAGGATGGAAGATTATTGAATGATCCTGCAACAGGAGATACAGTTGATACAGATGATGGTGTATTAGTATATTAATATATTTAAGGAAACCCACCCATGGACACAATATTAATCCCTATTTACATAATCATATTTATATTCGGAATCGTAATAGGTAGTTTTTTAAATGTATGTATCTACCGGATTCCCAAACAAGAAGATATTGTGAAGGCAAGGTCACACTGCATGCAGTGTGACCACCTGCTCCGGTGGTATGAACTCATACCACTGTTCAGTTACCTGTTCCAGGGGGGCAAGTGCAGGGCATGTAAATGCAAACTTTCCGTTCAGTATCCGCTGATTGAAGCGGCAAACGGAATTGCATATGTGCTTATTTTTATAATTAACGGGATGAATGTAGATTCCCTACTCTACTGCCTGTTAACATCCGCACTGATAGTGCTTAGCGTCATTGACTGGCGTACCTATGAGATTCCTGTTGGAATCAATTATTTTATTTTCGTGCTGGGAGTGGCACGTACAGTTTTGCATTATAAAGACTGGGTGAACCATGTGATTGGCTTTTTTGCCGTGAGCACAGTCTTATATTTGATTATTGTGGTAACCAAAGGAAGAGGAATCGGCGGCGGTGATATGAAATTGATGGCTGTCTGCGGATTGTTCCTTGGATGGAAGGAGATTATTTTAGCGTTTTTACTCGGATGTATTATCGGTTCGGTGGTACATATTATTCGTATGCGCGTAACAAAATGTGACCATGTTCTTGCATTGGGACCATACCTTTCCGTGGGTGTGGTTTTAGCCATGTTATGGGGAAGCCAATGGATTACATGGTATTTCAGCCAATATATATAGATTAAGAGATAGAAAGTAACGACTGTTTTTGTGAAACGGTTTTGAAATACAAACGATTAGGAAAAGAGGAGTCAAAATGGCCGGCAAAGTACTGAGTATTGAAGTGGGATATGCAATGACAAAAGTCTGTGAGATGGATTACCGGGCTAAGAAGCCTAGGGTATACCGCTATTTTTCCATCCCGACACCGGATGGGGTATTGGCAGACGGCATGATTACGGTTACGGAGGAATTCGTAAACAATTTAAAGGCAGAGATGGCAAATTACAAGATGCGTACCAAAGACGCCGTGTTTACCATTTCTTCGTCTAAAATTGCGACCCGTGAGATTAAAATTCCATATTGCAAAGAAAGCAATATCGGCAATCTGGTAAGAACGAATCTGTCGGATTATTTCCCGATTGACGTCAGTAGATATTTGTCTGCTTATATGATTCTGGAAGTGGAAGGTGCAACTTCTGCAGATGAGGATGATAAGAGCAAGGCTAAGTCCAAGCCTACCGGTTACCGCCTGCTGATTCTGGCAGTTCCGGAAGATATTATCGAAAGTTATAAATTGCTTGCATCAGCACTCAAATTAAATGTAAAAGAAATCGATTACTGTGGTAACAGTATTTACCAGGCTGCAAAAGAGTCCTGTTCGGAAGGGGTACAGATGATTGTCAAAGTCGACAGCCGTTCCTCTCTTTTGCTGGCACAAAAAGACGGAAGAATCGTAATGACTAGAACGATTCCGTATGGAATCATCCAGGATGAACAGAGTTCGCAGGAGGAAGCAGAGCAGGCCATGGTGGCGCTTGTTGAAGGCGTATCCAAGGTAGTGGATTATTACAATTCCGGACACAGCGGTGAGCCGATTGAGCGTATTAATTTAACCGGTGTGGGTGCGAATTATATCAGCCTGTGCGATATGATGGAAGATGAAATCCGCATCAAGGTACGGGTGCTTTCCAATATCACGGGAATCAATACCGAAAAGGTATTTAAAGGCAATAGTTATTCCGAATATACGGCATGTATCGGTGCGGCGCTTGCTCCGATTCATTTTGCATCCGATAAGGATGAGGATAAGAGTGCAGCAACTAAGGGTGGCGTAGACCCGCTTCGTTTGACGGTCTTAATCAGCGGCGGCTGTGTATTAATTGGCGTGGCGCTGATTCTGATGGCTCTTTTCCCATATCTGGAAGAGAAAGAGAAGAATGAGCAGTACAATGCGATTATTGAACAGTTGGAACCGGTGTATGAGGTGTATTTAAAACACCAGTCCTTATCGGCGCAGGTGATGTCAATGGAGGCATTGGATGCAATGACCGTGAACCGTAATAAGGACATGGTGGAATTTATTACGGCACTCGAGACCAAGATGCCAAGCAGTTTCAGCTTGAGTGATTTAACGGCAACAGCAAACGGAATTACGATGAATGTAACGGTGGCAACCAAGGAAGAGACGGCGGTTGTTTTGAATGAACTCCGTCAGTTGGAATGCTTTAGTTTTGTAGATACAACGGCGGTTTCCGAATTGATTACGGAAATCGGTGAGACGCAGTACTCATTCTCCGTGGAGATGGTATATGCGCCGATAGAAGAAGAGACTGAGGAAGGAGAGGAATAAACCATGACATTTGCGGTTTCAAAAAGAGATAAATGCTTATTAATCGGTTTGTTTGGCGGTCTGTTTTTACTGCTGGCATGGTTGTATGGTGCCACTCCTTTGCAGGAAAAAACAGCAGCACTTCAGACAGAGAATGTGACGTTAAAGGCCAAAGCGGATTTGTACCAGGCCATCAATGCCAATCTTCCGACCTATGAAGAAGGCATTGCCAAAATGGAAAGACAGATTGCGGATATAGCCAATTCTTATCCGGTGTATATCAGCAGGGAGGATGAGATTTTATTCCTCGCCAATATGGAAAATACCTATCATTCCGACCTCGCGGTAGAAAATATTACAATGTCCGCGGTGGAGGAAATTGTGGCAAATGTAGCGGTAGAGACGCAGGATACGGAAGCGGTTACTCAGGAAGCGGCAGCAGCAACCGAAGAAGTTGTGGAAGCAACTCCTGCAATCCATATGTACAGGCAGCCGGTAAACTACAGTTTCCGTTGTACCTATAAGGGCGCAAAGGATATGATTACCCATCTGTATGCGCAGACGGACAAAAAATGCGTGGAAGGCTTATCGCTTGCCTATGATTCCGCAACGGGCAATCTGATGGGCTCACTTGATTTGAACCAGTATTATATGACCGGTATTGATAAGAATTACCAGCCGACAAGTGTACCGACGGTACCAAAGGGTGTGCGTGATGTATTCCACACCGTGGGCGGTTCGGCAGGCGTGGATTCTGTAATAGCCGAAGAATAGGTAAAACGGACGGTAGAAGAATGAAAAAGAAAACGGAAGGGACAAAACTGAATAACAGCGGTTTTTCACTGCTGGAAGTGTTGATTGCCATGGTTATTCTGTGCCTGGTATCCATTCCGTTGCTTCATTCATTTTTCACAACGGCAAAGACCAACGGCAGGGCAAAGATTATGATGCGTGCAACGAATTGCGCGGAGAATCTGCTTGAGTCTGCCGAGTACAAGAGCGTGGAAGATTTGGTGGTGCATTACGATGCATCCGATGATAACACGGTGACGGAGAATTTCGGGTATGCCCGCTGGGGACAGCTTACGACGGGACAGACGGTGGATGCGGCAGAATCGGACGGCGCATATCTGATTGAAATCGGCAATGAAGCAGATATTCCGGTGGCACTTCCGGATGAGTATAAGGTTTATATGATGCTCGATCCGAATCTCTATCCGAATGCCAATGGACTGAATGTTGCCGATGTCAAGTCGATATCAGTATCGGACACGGCCGTGTATGAGATGTCAGCGCTGTATGATGACAGTGTTTATAAAAAGTTTGAAGAGTGGAATAAGATTGCTGCCGAGGATGAGAGCGTTCTGTACATTGATGCCCCCGGCGGAACGGATTATTTTAAGGAAAACCTGACCCGTACGATGGAGATATCCATAGACAAGCAGGGGACGGAACTGGATGAAGCCGGCAATACCGTGGATCTTTTAAAGGTGAATCTGAATATCCGTTATTATTTCCGTAATAAGAACCAGTATAGGAATTATCTGCCGGAGAGCAGAAAAGAGTATATTGAAGAAACGCAGGAACTTTATAACAATCTGTCCACCAAGGAGCCGCTTAACGGGATTTATCTTTTTTACCAGCCCCGTTATCTGGCAACCAAAATGGGCAATAAGGATAATATTATTATCAACAATCCCGACAATGTGGAAGTCAATCTGATGCTGGCTCCGCAGATCGGAGCGGCGGATGCGTCGTATAAGAGCCAGTATTTTAATTCGGTTTCCGGACCGAATGTAACGGTTGTGGAGAATCCTTCGGGAGGTATTAACGCCGACGCTGATGCGGCACTGACTTTATTTACGAATTTATCCACGATTGCACCATACAGTGCGATTGATAATGGCGGTTATGTGGTGCAGAATGCCAATATTTTGTGCAATCTGGCATACCAGAATCTTGCGGGAACGCAGAAGGTTACGGGAGATAACGCGGCGACTTGCCTGGATGCCCGCAACTTGGACGGAAAGACATTAACCGGTAGCAAGGTTAAGAAGCGTATTTATAAGATTGCGGTTGCGATTGTCGACCAGCAGGGAACAGTTTTAGTGGAATTGGATGGAACAAAGCTCGAATGAGAAAAAGAAAGCACTGGTTAGAACTGAATAATAAGGGTGCTTCGCTGATAACGGTTATTATTACCATCGGCTTTATTGCCATTTTGGCAGGTACGGTAATGATGACTTCTTTGGTGAATTTTAAAATGAAACGTGTCAACGTGTATGCAAAAGATACGTTTTATTCTGCTGAGCAGGTTTTGGATGAGATTAATATCGGCCTGCAGCGCTATATTTCGGATTCGCTTTCTGTAGCGTATATGGATGTTATGCAGAATTACAGCCAATATTCCGTAGAGAAAAAGCGCAATGTGATGCAGACCAAATACTATGAAAATATGTGGACCAAACTGGAAGTGGGAGCCACCGGACATCAGAAATATGATGTTGCGATTTTAGAAGGTTTTTTAAAGAATACAACCAAGTGGCAGGAGCCGGATGACGGCGACGGAACCCAGGGTTATGGTGGTATTGTGCGCGCATATGAAACAGATGCGCTTGGTAATAAGAGCCTTTCGATGCAGGGAGATATGATAACCTATGATACCGGGATTGTTTTAAAAGACCTGCGTGTGTATTACAAGGACAGCAAGGGCTTTGTGTCCGTGATTGAGACGGATATCCGTTTGACGTATCCGGAACTTGACTTCGCGGCAACTACGGCACTTCCGGATATTGCATCCCATGTGATTATTGCCGATGAGGGCATGATTGTGGAAGGCGGTAATGCAGATACGCTTGCCATGGAAGGAAATTTTTATGCGGATTCGGTAAAGTGTGAAGGAACTTCGGCACTCGGAGCAAAGCAAATGGTTCATTCCGGTGACGGAAGAATGGTAATCAAACATGATTTGGACCTTAAGAACGCCTCTTTTTCAAATGAAGAAGACGGCAGTCTCTGGGTGGAAGATATTGAGACAAAGGGCGCCAATGTAACGCTTCTTGGTGAGACATTTGTAGCGGATGATTTGAATGTAAACGGTAACGGCAGTGTGATTACACTGGGTGGAATTTACAATGGTTTCGGAAACAGTTTGGAAGACCCGGATAAGAGTAGTGCCATTTTGGTGAACGGCAGTAATTCGACCTTGGATTTATCAGGAATTGAAAAGATAACGCTGGCAGGACATGCCTATGTCGGAACCAAAAGGGAAGTGGCGGAAGGTGCTTTGCAGGCTTCTGAAAATGTATATACGGGTGAATCCATTGCGGTAAAGAGCAATCAGTTAATGTACCTGATTCCTGCTGAATGTATCGGTGTGGATTCTACAACAGGTGAATCCCTGTATCAAAAGAATCCGATGACAACGGCTGAATACAATGCCATTCAGGCAAAGATTGCCGCAGAACCTGCAAGATACAGTGAAGTATCTTTGGATGTAGTGGTAAAGAAATTAGACAGTACGCTGACCGGATATATTGCGACGGATGCAAACGGTAAGGCAGTGCCTGAGAAGGTCTTTGTACCGACAAATGGGGATCCGCTTATCTATTATTACATGAAATTTAATAACGAAGAGTCGGCAAACCGCTATTTTGCGATGTATTACAACAGTAATAAGGCGACTTTTGATGAGTATATGAAGAGTTATATCAGTGTACTGGACTTTCCGTCGACAGCGACCGTAACCCGCGTAAAGATGGCAGCAAACGGTGTGCATGGAAAGGAGGCGGACGGGTATGCTCTGCTTCCGAATACGGTTGAGGGAATCGCTTCGGAAATCGCGGATAACCAGTTAAGGTATCAGCAGAAACATACGGCGCTTTGTACAAAGCTAAGCGATAATTTCCTGGAACTCGGTCAGGTGTATGATGATGCGGATTCGCCCGGAAAGATTGTGTTTGACAATCTGGTGGATGAAGATAAATTAAAGGCTTATATTCAGGCAGGCGGCGGAACGGATGAACTGGAAAAATCAGAGGATTTCGGAAAACTGGTCCTGACTACTAAGGATAGTTATGTGGTAGGAGATTCCAATGTCCATTTGGTGATTTCCACAGGAAATGTAATTGTAAATTGTGATTTTAACGGAACTATTTTTGCAAACGGTACGATTACGGTAAGCAATTCCGTGCACAGTTTAAAGACCAACAGTGATGCCGTAAGTGCCATGCTTCGGTATTACCAACCGATGAGCGGGCAGAATGTAATGGTTGCGCAGGTATTGCGTGCCGGAAAAGATTTCGTATTTGCCTTGGAAGATGCACAGAGCAACGAAGATGCGGTATCTTCACTGGCAGATTTGATTGTATATGAGAATTGGAAGAAAGAGTAGCAATGAGGAAGAATAATAAGGGCCTTTCCTTAGTGGAATTAATTGTTGTCATAGCGTTGATGGCGGTGTTAATCGGAATAGGGACATTATCGTTTGCGCTTTTATTCGGAACGCAGGCAAAGGCTTGTGCGCAGAATTTCAGCGGCATATTAAATGAGACCAAAACCGGCTGTATGAGCCGTTATGATGAGACAATGACTTTTTCATTCCGGAAAAAACTACAGGATACGGACCCGGCTTATGAGCAGGCAATTACATCGGACGGGTATTACTCCGAGAATGTTGTATCAACAATTGACAGTAATGCACAGGAAGTTGAGGTCGGTGATTCGCAGATCCGCAGGATGGGTTCAAGCCGCGTGGTAATACATGTGTATTTGTCGGACGGCACGGATTTTGAGATGGGCGAGACGGACAGTATTACCGTCAGTTTTAAGCGTGCATCGGGTGCGTTTGACAAGATTATTGTAAACGGCACCGAAAAGGATGCCTATATTACGAAAATGACATTTCAAAGCGGACTCCGCACCTATACGATTACGATGGTGCCGGAGACCGGAAAACATACTTTACAGGGATAGGAAATGAGGCAGAATAACAAAGGTTTTTCACTAGTTGAATTAATTGTTGCCTTGGCAATTTTTGCAATTGCCGGTGTCGCCGTATTCGGATTTATGGTGAACAGTTCGCGTTTGTACCAGCGTACAAATGTGGAAGTGAAGCTGCAGTATGAACAGCAGCTTGCAGTGAACCAGATCCGGGATATGGTTGTGGAATCGGATAGGGGTATTTATTTCGATGAAGCAAGTAAGACACTGGCTCTTTATGGTGCCGCAAAACAGGAAGGTGGTGCAACGGTTTACCCTGTAACTGTTGTCAGATATGTAGAGAGCGAGCAGAAAATGTACTATGGCATAAAGAACTTCGCAGCTCTTGCGGATGTATCTTTTGCGGCAGTGGACACCACCAAACTTTTGGCAGAAAATGTGAAAGCTTTTAAGGTGGATTTGACAAAGGTAAAGAACGATAAAGTGCTTTTTGATGTGACTTTTATCGTAGGAGATAAGGAGCAGACGGCAAAAGAAACCGTAGCACTTAGAAACCGTCTGGTAGTCAGCAATGAAGTGGATACTATTTGGGGCGATATGCCTGAGGTAATTGATAGTTTTATCCGCAAAATCACGATTAGCAGGGACGGAAGAGAGTTTGCAAACGGTGAGCAGGATGTTATCGGCAAGGCCGATAGCGACGTCATTGTTGTGTATACCGCCAATGTGATTGCAAGCGAGGACAGTGAAAGAGACTATCAGGTGGCGTGGAGTGTTGATAAAACGGTAACGGGTGTCAGTCTTAGTGCGGACGGTAAGATTACCGTAGCAGCCGATGCATCAGAGACCACCTTTGTTCTTACCGCAACCAGCGTGGATGACCCTTCAAAGAGTGCATATATAGAGATTCAGATTACCGATACAGGCAAGTATCCGGTAAGTGTTACCCTGACACAGGGAGAGGTGACGGACGGAAATGGGTTCCGTACCTATAAACTGATTCCTATCGTGTATTATTCCGATGGAAGCCATTTGTCAGACTATGGTTTGTTTACATGGGAGTTTCCGGATAATATTCCGGGCGGCGGGACTTTTAAG
Source organism: Lachnospiraceae bacterium (assembly GCA_017621115.1). The sequence continues at coordinate 27,765 of JAGATU010000092.1, read as the reverse complement.
GAAGAGATGGGTGAGCTGACGGTTGGTCCGGGGGCAAACGGCAGTAATATCATAATATCTGCAAAGACGAAAGAACGGAAAGCAGATGGAACACCGGCAGTTGGTACGTGTACAATTTCAATAAACGGTATCAAAGAATATGTTCCGGGACCGACTGCAAAGATTAATTGTTCCACTTCTTTAGCAAGAGGCGGATATGTATTCCCGACAATTATGCTTGAGAATGCAACGCATTCAAATTATACATATAACTGGAAGGTGGAGCCTTATTATGATGATGAGACTTCGCAGTTTGAGAATGGTAATAATACGGCTGATTTTAATTTGATATCATTGGCGCCGCAGGAGAACGGTAATAATTCCGGGAACGGACAGCATACGTTGACAACGTTGGCTAACCGCCGTTCAATTGTGCTCAATTGCGCGCAGAAATTGAACTGGAATAATACCTTTAAAGTGAAAGTCAGTGCTACTGCTATTGATAAAAACGGTAATGAACTGGTGGCAACCCCAAAAATTGTTACGGTATCACCGGTAGAAATAAAAATCAGCCGTGCTGATTTGGCACAGTATCATAAGCCGAATCCTGCGGAGGGAAAAGCGGGATATACAGGCTACCCATGTCTGACGAATACGGAAATCTGTTATGAGGACTGGAATTTTGACGGAAGGCAGAAGGGGGATATTAATGCAAAGCAGTATGATACCAGAAGATGGTTCTATGTGGAATACACGAATATATTCATGCGTTGGGACAATCTGCCAGATTGTCAGTTGGAATATAATTTTGAATATAAGAACAGCGGCGGCTCTCCTCTTTTAAATTCGGAGGTGGGCAATCCACAAGCGGGAACATACAACGGTTCCATGCGCTTCTGCGGATTCTCAAAACAAAAGTTATATGAGTGGGAGACGAAACAAAACAGACCGGTTGATTTGTGTTTTTGGGTAACACTTAAGGACAATAATGGAAATGAAGTGGAAAGTAACAAGGATGATTTCAAACTTGTATACGAGTGGAGAACATTAGATGAACTTAAGAAAAATTAAGAAGAAAAAGTTCATATTGACTACATCCTGTACTTTGCTTGCCGTAATTACGGCAGGTGTTGCTGTCATGTCCACAACACAGACCGCGCTTGCAAGGGCGACTCTTCCGGGTGTGGAAAAAATCATCGAGGGTAATTCGACAAGTAATCCTTTTGTGATTTTGGAAATCGTGCCTAATAAGCAGGACGCTTCTTTGGGCTTTCTCGTAGCAGGGGAAGAGCCCGTGGATGCATCCGCCAAATCCATTAAGGATATGCCGAGTAAAGAGGAGCGTAGTGCGCGTTTGGGAAATATGGCAGTTGATGAGGTAGCGGCAGAAAGTAAGGCGACGGCAATCAATGATAAGATAACTGCGCTCGGAATCGGTAATGCAGTAGGCTTTAGTGCCTATGCGGAGCAGGAGAGTGCAACGGATGCTTCGGCAAAAACCGTGGATATCCGAGGTGTATTTACGGAATCGGAGTCTGAACCTCCAAGCGGCGATTATGCGCTTAGGGATGCGACAGCGCAGTACGATACGATAACTGTTGTGGCAGAAGATAAGGAAACTTTGGAAGCCGGTGAATATAAGCCGTCCCAGTTGCTTGATTTGGAACTCTACCGCAGACATATGGCATTCCGCCCGGCAGGCGAAGGCAATACGGATACGAAGTATGCGGTAAATCTTAAGCCGCTTGGTGATACAACGGATTTACCGGTTAAATTTGTAAAAAAGGACGGAGATAGCGGAAATGCGGCTGTTGATGAAGGCAGTACTGTAATTGATGCATATAATCACCAGTATTTCGTTATTGAAGATGATGTAGAAGTTGAAACCAAAGAAGTAATAAATGAGACAACCGGCGATCCGGAGACGGTAGTGGATACCGAAGCCATGGCAAAGTACTTTGGCGAGATGATTTTTCTTGAGAACCTGGACGGTTCTTTAAGTTACATTGGTGTTTTGACCAATACTAGACAGGCAATGCTTATGTTTGCGCGCCCGCCGGTAAGGGAGGAAGAAACAGAAACCGGAACGGTTTCCGAAAATGAAATTACGACGGAAACCGAGACGACGACGGAGACCGAGACAGAATCTACAACGGAAACTACGACGGAGTCAACAACAGAGACGACGACGGAACCGACAACACCGGAAACTACTACGGAGCCGACAACGACAGAACCGACAACGCCGGAAACTACTACGGAGCCGACAACAACAGAACCGACAACGCCGGAAACAACAACCGGGACGGAACCACCGGCTACACCGACGCCTCCGGCTGAGGAAGTAGATGAACCTTCGAATGAAGATTTATCCATAGATGACCAGGCAAGGGCATTTACGGATAAGAAGATGTACAGAATGTCTGTGTTGATTGATTCGCTTATTCCGGGTGCGAGATATGTGGTTGTTAAAGAAGCAGACGGTTCGGACAGCAGTGCCGAAGTACTGTACTATATTTCTTCTGTAGCAAAAAATGACCATGCGGATTTGGTTGCAAATGAGAACTATAACCGTTTTCTTTTGCCGGATACAGAAGAAGCAAGAAATGAACTTGTAGGCGAAACTTTTTATGTAAGAAAAGACAATACCCTGCCGTATGAGTACAAGCCGGATAATGACGGAACCCATACATTTACGGCAGATTATACACAGGAAATATACGATACCGTTTCTTATACCGGTGGTTTTACCAATGAGGAATGGTTTAAAAAGTATGTCTTTGATTTGGACGATTCAGAGCTGAAGGACATGTGCATTGATGTGGTGACGGTGACATGGAAAGAATTGGTATCTGACAAGGGATTGGCGGATGAATTGTTAGCCAAGGCTGATTTGATTTATTTTGCAGATCCTGCTAATAAGGGATTTATGGCAGGAGATACACCGGACACCACGGATGATTGGATTGTGCAGTTTGATTTTGATGATGCCGATGGATATAAAGATGGTGGAATAACGGCAACAGGAGATGTCGGAGATTCCAATGGTGTGGCAAATTTTAGCGGTTGGAACCAGTTTTTAACAGTGGACGGATTGTTGAATAATTCCGTTACCGGTTTTTCGGTTTCCTATACTATGAATACAACAAAGGGAGAGAAGAACTGGCCGTTCTTCTTGCCATATGATATAGGAACCGCCCCTACTTATCTCACAGAAAAATATCTGGGTGCGGTAGTCGGTTGGGACAATGGAACATACCGTCTTTTGGCAGAACGCTATAATATGACGGGTGAGAGTTCGCGCCCGAGATGTGCACAGGCACAGGTGCCATCGGGTACGAATACCGATATCAGTGTATATTATGGACCGGACGCAACGACTATTTATGTCGGTGGAGCGCAGATGGGAAGCGAAACTTCTACGGTTGCCCTATCATCTATATTGTCAACTGAAAAGGCAAAACCGTTCTGGATTGGTAAGTCAAGCTGGACGGGCGGAGAATATTATCAGGGAACATTGGATAATTATGTGATATCCAGTGCTGCGACACCGGATGAGATATCGGTATTACAGCAGAAAACAATAGACAATGCAGACAGTATATATAATGCAATTGTAAAAAAGGCGGCTGAAGGACTTCCTGTAGTGCTTAACAGTTCCCTTTACAGCGGTACTAATAATGATATGGCAGTTAGAAAGATGGCGGCCTGTTTGATGCGTGATGATATTTTGTCTGTTTTCGGAAATGATGGTGCAGACGGACGAGCGGTAGAGACAATGAGTCTTACGGGATTAATATCCTCCATGCATAAAGGAAATGCTTATGTTGTAGGAAATGTGTTTGTATACGACGACGCACAGGCCGATGTAGTCAGTGATAAATTTGCGGATAAAAACTTCTATTCAGACGACCAGATTGCATCCGGTTTTTCAGACGTAGTTACCGAAATAGACAACGAAAACTTCTATCTGGAACTGGCGGGCAAAGAAGACCGTATCAGCGAAGATGTCACAATGGCGACGGCAATCCGCCACATCATTAATCATGAGGATAAGCGTATCGTAACCAAGACATCGCTGCGTGTGCTCGACTTGGAACCGTATGATTTTGAACGGTATTACGAGGATGGTGATGGTAGCGGACGCTTGGATGTGTATGAGGATATCAAATCCTATGACTGGAATGGTGTTACGGTAAACAGAATTGAAACGGACAGTATCTGTATTACAGCAGACGGAAAACTGGATAAGGAAGCTTGGATTGTTAAGAATCTGGCTCCGCAGTTGGAAGGAAAGCCTAATCAGCTGGATGTTACCATTATGGGTACTAAGGAATTTGTCGGTAAGCTGAATGACTTGAATGCGGAATACGATTTGATTTACCTTGGTATGGATACGTCCATAATGAGTACGCAGATTGATAACGGTACAAAAACGGATAATACTATCTATAATAATTCAGCCATGAACGGGCTGGTATATTCGCATGTGGGCGATTCCATCGGCGTTAGCACGCCACCGGCTTATGAAGCCAAATTGAATGGTACATATTGTCTTTCCGGTAATGATATTACGGCTGATAAATTGAGGGAGTTAAGGGAGTTTATTGAGGCCGGATATGCGGTTGTTTTATCGGATGAGATGCTTGAAGAGCAAAACGGTAAATACAGCGTTAATACCAAAAAGATTGATGTTAATTCCAATATGTATACCCTGCTTCATGATACCGTCCTGAAAGAGGATGGCGGCGGATATAAATATTTCGGGAAAAATGTTAACCGCAAGAGTACTTTGGAAAGCAGTAGCAGTGCGAAGGAAACATTTAATAAATATTTGGGTATTTCCAAATTGGTTATAACACCGCTTGACGGTGGTCTGCCGACAGAATATAACCAACCGGATGGTAAGCAGGGATATCTGAGTGCGGATGCAAATGGTGTATATTGGTTACGCTATTCGGTATCGCTGACGGATGATGCGGCTGTCGGACCGACATCGACAACCTATGATTGTAAGTTGTATGTGGATATCGATGCGGACGGACGCTACGAAGAGGGTGAAACCTTAAGCGGACTGACAATTACTGATAATAACGGAAATGTATGCGGAACCGATTCGGCAGGACGTTTTAGGCTGTCAGCGGGCAATGTCTATCATATTTCCAGGGATGTTCCGGACGGATATACGGGATTCCTTGCATGGAAGCTGATGTTTTCCCAGAATGACAGAACGTACTCGGATGTAGATGAAACAGCGGTTGTGCGTTCGGCAATCACCGGTTTTTCAGCGGTACCGTGTATGGGAGTCAGACCGGAAATTAAGATTTTACAGATTACGAATGTGAATGGAACGACCAATCTGGATTTGGACAGTCCCGAGATGCATGTCTTGTATGGCGGAGTGCAGGATTTCACCATTGATGTTACGAAGATGACATCGGCGGAATACATCGGAAGAGAAAGATTCACGGAAATGACCTACCCGGAATACCTGAATGGTTTTGATATGGTAGTAATGGGATTTTCTGATGTATACAAATTCGGAAGCAGACCGGAAGGCGGAATGTATCCGGAAAAAGATATTATTGATGCGACACTGGCAATCCGTGAATATGCACTTTCCGGAAGAAGTATTATGTTTACGCATGATTTGAACTCTTCCGTTATTGATGATACATCCAATAAGGAATGGGGATATTATTTTAACACTTACCTGCGTGATATCCAGGGTATGGACCGTTTTGGACAGGTAGTGGCTTCGAATGTAATTACCGATGAGAAACTCAAATACGAGTCCTTGTATGACAAGTTCTCATTAAGCGGACATTTGCAGAATAGTGCATCTAAGTCCGTTGCGACAGCGCTTGCCAATCCGATTATGATAACGGATGAATACAGGAATGGTATTGGAAGGAATACATTTGGTGAGACTTCAAGAAGAGCCGGCTGGGAGTATAACTTTTTCTGGAATTATCATTATGGAAAGAATTCTTACCAGGAACGTCAGTATGCATTCAACTCTCATGTTGAGCAGGTAAATAAGGGACAGATTACGGAATATCCGTATAAGATTGAAGAGCATTTTGAGATTACGCAGTCCCATCCGCAGTATTTCCAGTTGAATCTGGATACCAATAACAGGGATGCCAATGAAAATGACGATATTGTTGTATGGTATACTTTGGGACATATTGACGGATGGAAGGATAGTTATTTTGCATCTACCGAAAAGGATGTCCGCAGTAATTACTTTATTTACAACAAGGGTAATGTAACGTACACCGGAAGCGGTGACCAGACAATTACCAGCGATATGGAGCGTAAGTTGTTTGTTAATACGCTGGTGGCTTCGTATCGTGCGGGTATGCAGGCTCCGAGGGCATTGTTTAAGGAGAATAATTGGCAGACATCTGCCAATATTACAAGCAAATACATTCCGTATGATCCGAATCTGACAAGTGCTGAGGGAACGGATAAGGCATTCCTTGACAATCTTGAGGTTCATTTCTATACGACGAACCCGAACTTGAAGAAGAGTAATGAGTCGTTATATGCAAAGTATTATATAGAAGTAACAGCGTCAGCGCAGTATGATTTACATACCAACGGTAAGTATTACAAAGAAATACAGCCGGCTAAGATGTATCGTATCATTGCGCAGGATAATGCCGGAGTGCCGGAAGCAATAACTGATGTATCGCGTTTATCTAATAATACGATGTATACGGCAGAATTCTCATATTCCGATGTCGGATTTGCAACGGCACAGGATATCCGGAAGGATTATACGGCAGACCTTTATGTAAGACTCAGTTATGAGCCGTTTGGGGATGAACAGGACGGAGCGGAAGTGAGTCTGTCCGCTGCAGAAAGTATGAGCAGGCTTGAAGTGGTTTGTGTACAGTTGTTTGAACTGAAATAAGTATTAAGAGAGAAACTTTTACATAAAGTTTCTCTCTTTTCTATATTACATTTATGCCATATTATTGTTGCAATTTACAATGGAATCCACTAAAATAAAAGCAAACAAAAAACGTAATTTTTAGGACAGTTTCCATTTTGCACAGAGGTAAAGCATGGATGTGTTTTTTGTTTTAATATTATTATGTCCGAGATAAAAGGACATACAGTAAACATGTGAATAATATATAGAGAGCATATCCTTGATAACTACCTTATTTATCAGGGATATGAAAACTAAATATATTTTTCTTCTTTCCCTGTAACTATAGATATTTTAGGGAAAGGAGGAACTCAGATGAATGGAGGAATTGGTGTGTTAAAAACGAGAACAGACGCACAGGAATTTATTGCATCTATGTCAGATGTTGATTTTGCCCAATTCTGCGATTTTATAAATGCTAGATTCTTCCCCAAAAGTGAAAACCGTAAATCTTGTGAAGAACGGTTTGTACGGGAGGTAAAAGAAGCAGAAGAAGCAATAGCTAATGGGCATTTTGTGACCTCAGAGGAACTGCATGAGTTTCTTGGGGTGTAGTGAATGCGGACAGTTATTTATTCAGATGTGGTTAAAAGCAAGTTAAAGTCTTTGAAAGACAGACTTATTGTGATTCAAGGTGTGAAAAAGGGAACCAAAACAATTAGTTCCATGGTATCAATTCTTGATAATTTAGGAGAATTCGCAGATACAGGAATTTCTATCAGGGAAAAGTTTGATGTGGATTGTCCGTCGAATTGGTATTTGCTATATTGTAATAGAAATTACTTTATTTATAGTAAATCAGACAAACAAATAAATGTACTTGAGATGTATGATAATCGACAAGATTTTATGAATGAATTGTTTGGAATAGAGATGCGAAGTTTCGAGTCAATCAGTTTTTGGGGAGAATGATAAGAAGAATTTCTAAGGATGAAAGAAAGTCCATAAAATGTGGGCTTTCTTATTTTTTTATAAACTTTCCCTTGCATTTTAAAAATGGATGGTGTATAGTGACGGCGTTGTGTGCAATACATTGGGGAGAGTGGAGAAACAATGGCAAAGTATTTAGTAATTGTGGAATCACCTGCAAAAGTGAAGACAATCCAGAAGTTCTTGGGAGCCAATTATACCGTTTGTGCAAGTAACGGTCACGTGCGCGATTTACCCAAGAGTTCACTGGGAATTGACGTAGAAAATGATTATGAACCGAAATATATTACCATTCGTGGTAAGGGTGACCTTTTGGCAAAACTGCGTAAGGAAGTAAAAAAAGCGGAGAAGATTTATCTCGCAACTGACCCCGACCGTGAAGGAGAGGCAATTTCTTATCATTTGTATCAGGCATTGAAACTGGAAGATAAGAAGGTTTACCGTATTACTTTTAACGAAATTACGAAGAATGCGGTAAAGGAATCACTTAAGAATGCCCGCGAGATTGATATGAATCTTGTAGATGCACAGCAGGCAAGAAGATGTCTGGACCGTATGGTGGGATACCGTATTTCACCGGTGCTCTGGGCAAAAGTAAAAAGAGGCTTAAGTGCCGGCCGTGTGCAGTCTGTTGCGATGCGTATTATTTGCGACAGGGAAGAGGAAATCAACGGCTTTATCCCGCAGGAATACTGGACTTTGGAAGCACAGCTTAACGTAAAGGGCGAGAAGAAGTCATTTACGGCTAAATATACAGGTAATGAAGAGAAGAAAGAACTTAGTAGCAAGGAAGAAGTGGATAAGGTTGTTTCACAGCTTGCAGATGACGGCTTTGTGGTAAAGGATGTCAAAAAGGGCACCCGTTCTAAAAAAGCACCGCTTCCGTTTACCACATCGACTTTGCAGCAGGAAGCCAGCAAAGCGCTTAATTTTTCCACACAGAAGACCATGCGTCTTGCCCAGCAGTTATACGAAGGCGTGGATATTAAGGGTAGCGGTCTTGTAGGTATTATCACCTATCTTCGTACGGATTCCACACGTGTATCCGATGAAGCGGAGGCGATGGCAAGGGATTATATTGCATCGCAGTATGGCGAGAAATATCTTGCAGAAAATATAAATGAAAAGAAAAACGAAAAGAAAATCCAGGATGCGCATGAGGCCATCCGTCCGACCGATATCAGCAGAACTCCGGCGCTTGTAAAGGATTCCCTTTCACGTGACCAGTTCCGTTTGTATCAGTTAATCTGGAAGCGCTTTGCAGCAAGCCGTATGGCGGCTGCGGAATATGAGACGCTTTCCGTGCGGATTGAGAATAACGGACATAAATTCTCGGCAGCAGCAAGCAAGGTTGCTTTTGACGGATTTATGAGTGTTTATGTGGAAGAAGATGAGGAAAAAACAGTTTCCGATGCTGTACTTAAGCAGGTGGAAACAGGTAGTGTGCTCCAACTTGACAAATTAGAACCGAAGCAGCATTTTACCCAGCCTCAGCCCCATTATACAGAGGCTTCTTTGGTGCGTGCGCTTGAAGAACTCGGCATCGGACGTCCGAGTACCTATGCGCCTACCATTACAACGCTTTTGGCAAGACGTTATGTTGTAAAAGAGAATAAAAATATCTATGTGACCGAGCTTGGCGAGGTTGTTAACCAGATTATGAAGGAAGCATTCCCGACAATCGTGGATGTGGACTTTACGGCGACAATGGAAACGCTTCTTGACGGCATCGGTTCCGGTGATGTGGCATGGAAGACGGTTATCTCCAATTTCTACCCGGATTTGGATGAAGCGGTTAAAACTGCCGAAAAAGAACTGGAAAAAATCGATATCCGTGATGAAGTATCCGAAGAAGTATGTGAACTCTGCGGTAAGCCGATGCTTATTAAATACGGTCCTCACGGACGTTTCCTGGCCTGCAGCGGTTTCCCGGATTGCAGAAGCACCATGCCTTATTTTGAAAAGACAGGTGTGGAATGCCCGCAGTGCGGTAAGGACATTGTACTCAAAAAGTCCAAAAAAGGCAGAAAATATTACGGCTGTATCAACAATCCGGAATGCGATTTCATGGTATGGCAGAAGCCGTCCAATGAGAAATGTCCGCAGTGTAATTCCCTTCTTTTGGAAAAGGGAAGCAAATTACAGTGCATGAACGAACAGTGTGGATTTGTAACCGAGAAAAAGTCAGAAAAATAATATAGCCTGATAAAAAGCGATTAAATTGACAGATAATTTAATAAAAAAGCAAATAAAACCTTGATATAGTCAGAAAAAAGTGGTAAACTACAACTATATTCGGAGGTATTTTAAATGAGTAGTGTTCAATTACTAGACAAAACCAGAAAAATTGGCAAACTTTTGCATAATAATAATTCGAGCAAGGTGGTGTTTAATGACATCTGTTCGGTTATGCGCGAGATTCTTAAGAGTAATGTCCTGGTAATCAGTAAGAAGGGCAAGGTATTAGGACTTGACAATGCTTCGGAAGTAGAAGTTATCCATGAACTGATTAAGGATAAAGTGGGCGGATTTATTGACGGTATGCTCAATGAGCGTATGCTTGCCGTTTTGTCCACCAAGGAGAATGTGAATCTTGAGACACTCGGCTTTGAGACAACGGACGTGAAGCGTTTTACGGCGATTATTGCGCCGATTGAAATTGCAGGTGAACGTCTTGGTACTTTGTTTGTGTACAAAGCGGGTGAACTTTACGATATCGATGATATTATTTTGTGCGAATACGGTTCCACGGTGGTGGGACTTGAGATGCTTCGTGCGGTGAATGAAGAGAATGCGGAAGAGAGCCGTAAGTTAAACGTTGTCAAATCGGCGATTTCGACCCTGTCTTATTCCGAAATGGAAGCAATCGTGCATATTTTTGATGAACTTAACGGTATGGAAGGTATTCTGGTTGCCAGCAAGATTGCGGACCGCGTAGGAATTACCAGAAGTGTTATCGTTAATGCCCTGCGTAAGTTTGAAAGTGCGGGCGTTATCGAATCGCGTTCATCCGGTATGAAGGGTACTTACATCAAGGTATTAAATGATGTGGTATTTGAACAGATTGACCTTATCCGTGCGGAATTAAAGGTAAAATAATCCGTATTTTTTAAGTGAATACAGAGAATGGATTGGTGTAGATAAAGGACTATTGCGAAGCGATAGTCCTTTTGTGCTATTTTAGGACAAAAATCTTGTTTTTTTTGCATATTTCTTTATAATAGAAAGTAGTATATTGCGCTCATTGTATAAAGGAGGATTTTATGTTTTCTTCGAACGCATTTGATTATATTAATGTATTGGATAAAGCGGCAGATGCATCCTGGAAAAGACAGGAGTTAATTGCCAATAATATTGCGAATCAGGACACTCCGGGATACAAGAGACAGGACATTGATTTTGAAGCGCAGTTGCAGCAGGCAATGCGCCACGGCAAGTATAAGTCCATTGACGAGAGAGTCGGCAAGATTAACGATAATCTCCATCGTCTGAATGCAAGACAATATACAGATTACGGCGGATATTCCTACCGTCTGGATGAGAATAATGTGGATCCGGAACAGGAGCAGGTAATGCTTGCCGCCAACCAGATTAAGTACAATGGTCTGATAGATTCCCTGACAGCGGAATTTACCAATTTACAGAGCGTAATGAAATAAAGGAGGGATAGAGTATGGGAATGTTTGATACTTTTAACGTGAATGCATCCGGTCTTACCGCGCAGCGTTACCGTATGGATGTGATTTCGCAGAATGTGGCCAATGCCCAGACTACAAGAACAGAAGACGGAACTCCTTATGTACGTAAAGTCGTTACATTTGAAGAGAAGCAGGGAAGCTTCGGTACTTTTTCATCGATTTTCGGTGAGAAGACAAGCCGCTTTAAACCGCATGGCGTAAAAGTGGCAGGTACTTATGACGATACATCGACAGAGGGTAACATGGTGTATGACCCGGCACATCCGGATGCGGATGAGAACGGTTATGTAACATACCCGAATGTCAATATTATTACCGAGATGACCAACTTGATTGATGCCAGCCGCAGCTACGAAGCCAATGCAACCGCATTTGATGCTTCCAAGGCCATGGCCATGAAGGGTCTTCAGATGGGCAAATAAGTTTTAGTACATAGTTTACGAGGAATGATATATGGATATTACATCTTTATATAACATTACATCCGGTGCCGTAAAAGAGGCGGCAGGACAGGCTATTCCGGCTTCAAGCATTACACGCACACCGGAAACGGAAGAATTCGGCTCCATTTTATCGGTGGCGATGGAGAATCTCAATACGACCAATGCGTATTTATCAGCTGCGGAGAATGAAGAGATTAAGCTTGCCATGGGTGAGACGGATAATACACACGATTTGACAATCGCACTGAGCAAAGCGTCAACCGCATTGCAGTACACGGTAGCAGTTCGTGATAAAGTTCTGGAAGCATACAGAGAATTAATGCAGATGCAGATTTAGTTAGGGGATAACAGCAATGGTTGACCAGTTAAAAGAAATACCTAAGAAAATATTAGATTGGTGGAATAAATTCGAACCCAAACAGAAGACACTAATTATATCGGCGGCTGCCGGTGTGTTAGTGGCTTTTGCTGTTTTGGTGTGGCTGCTTTCAAGACCCCAGTATGTATTGCTTGCGGTTAGTGAGACGACCAAAGAGACCGCTGACATCACCGCACTTTTAGATGGTGCAGATCCGGTTATCGAATACCGTGTGTCAACGGACGGTTATCGGGTAGAGGTTTTGAAAGAGCAGATATCCCAGGCTAATCTGCTTCTTGGTGCCAACAATATTCCGGCTGCGGCATATGATTTGAGCAATGTTACAAGCGGCGGAATGGGTACGACCGAATCGGATAAGCAGAAGCTTTACAAGGAATTTTTGCAGAGCCAGATGGAAGTGGATTTGGCAGCCATGGAGAATATCGAGAAGGCAACCGTGCAACTTGATATTCCGGAAGATAACGGCACTTTGATTGCAGAAACAGAGGATTCTTCCGCGGCTGTTATGATTACACCGAATGGCGAATTTACTGCTGAGCATGCGGCAACGGTTGCACAGTTTATCCGTACGGCACTCGGTAATGAAGAAATTAAGAATATTACGATTATTGATAACGAAGGTAACCTGATGTTCTCGGGTAATGAGAGTTATTCGGTTACCGGCAATGCGACCAGCCAGCTGAATGTAAAGCAGCAGACCGAGTATGTATTGCAGGGTGAAGTCAGAAGGGTTTTACTTGGAACCAATGAATTTGATTTGGTGGAAGTGCGTCCGAATCTGACACTTGATTTTTCGACCACCAAGAAGGTGTCACATGATTATACACCGGCTGAGGGACAGAGCCAGGGTGTGCTTGCACATGAAGAATTGTACAATGCCGAGTCCGAGGGTGGTAACGGTGGTATTCCGGGAACGGATTCCAACGGCGAAGACGGCACTACATATGTAATCGAAGATTATGCGAACCAGAGTTCTTCGGTAAATGAAGAGGTTAGGGATTACCTGCCGAATGAAGAAGTTGTAGAAACTACAATTCCTCCGGGACTTGTAGATTATAATAAATCATCTCTTTCCATCGCGGCTATCCGTTACCGGGTGGTAAAGGAAGAAGATGCCAAGAATCAGGGATTGCTTGACGGTATCACATGGGAAGAGTATAAGCTTGCCAATGCGGAACGTACCAAATTGGAAGTGGACGAAGATTTAGTGCTGATGGCATCCAATGCATCGGGTATTAATGCGGAGTCCATTACATTCCTTGCATATGAAGAACCGATGTTTATCGATAAGGAGGCACTTGATGTAGAGGCTTCCGATATTATTCAGATTGCTTTGATTGTGATTATTCTTGCATTGCTTGCATTTGTAATTATAAGAGGCATGAGAAGCGACAATGTAGAGGAAGTGGAAGAAGAACTTTCCGTAGAAAGCCTGCTTCAGTCTACACCTGAAACAGAACTTGAAAATATTGAACTTGAGACGAAGTCTGAGACACGTAAGATGATTGAGAAGTTTGTGGATGAGAATCCGGAATCCGCGGCACTTCTGCTTCGTAACTGGTTGAATGAGGATTGGGGTTAATTATGGCAAGATTTCAGGAAGAAAAATTGAGCGGTCTGCAAAAATCGGCAATCCTTCTGATTGCACTCGGACCGGAGCGCTCAGCGACAATTTTTAAACATCTGAAAGAAGAAGAAATAGAAGAACTGACATTGGAAATAGCCAATACCAGAAGTATTACACCGCAGGTAAAAGACGAAGTTATCGACGAGTTTTACCAGGTATGTCTTGCCCAGCAGTATATTGCAGAGGGTGGTATTACCTATGCCAAAGAACTTTTGGAAAAAGCACTCGGTGCAGAAAAGGCATTGGATGTTATCGGCAAGTTAACGGCTTCGTTGCAGGTTAAGCCTTTCGAGTTTATCCGTAAGACTGACCCGTCCCAGCTGCTTAACTTTATCCAGGATGAACATCCGCAGACAATTGCCCTTATTTTGGCATATCTTTCCCCACAGCAGGCAGCGCTTATTATTGCGGCACTTCCGCAGGAGAGACAGGCAGATGTTGCAAAGCGTGTGGCTATGATGGATCGAACCAGTCCGGATGTCATCAAGGAAGTGGAACAGATTTTGGAAAGCAAGTTATCGTCTTTGGTAAACCAGGATTACACCATTATCGGTGGTGTGGATCAGGTAGTAGAGATTTTGAATACGGTAGACCGTGGTACAGAGAAGCATATCATGGAGACTTTGGAGATCGAGGAACCGGAATTGGCAGACGAGATCCGCAAGAAAATGTTCGTATTCGAAGATATTCTGTTGCTTGATGACCGTGCTATCCAGAGAGTATTGCATGATGTTGATAATAATGACCTTGCACTTGCGCTTAAGGGCAGCAATGAGCAGGTTCAGCAGGCGATTTTCAACAACCTTTCCAAGCGTCTTGCTGCTATGATCAAGGAAGATATGGAATTCATGGGCCCGGTACGTATGAAGGACGTAGAAGAGGCTCAGCAGAAGATTGTAAATATTATCAGAAAGCTGGAAGACTCGGCAGAAATCGTAATTTCCAGAGGTGGAGGCGACGAGATCATTGTCTAGTAATTTGTTAAAATCCTATTACGTGAGCCGTGATATGGAAGGCGCACGTGTTATTAATTCTAACGAGATAGTGGAACAGAAACTGGAGCGTATCCGTATGGTGCTTCCGCAAGTGGATTTGGACGAATTCCAGGCGGTTGATTTTGTGGAAGGAAGCCGGCTTTTGGACCCGCTGGATGCGTTGACGGCAGATTCCGGTGAAGAAGGCTTTTCGGAAGGTATATCGGATAATGTGATTAAGGCACAGCCTGCTCCTGAACCGGTATACGAAGGCCCGACTCCGGAGGAACTGGTTGCGGCAGCGCGTGAGGAGATAGAAACCATGCGCGCACAGGCCATGCAGGAACTTCAGGACGAGCAACAACGTGTTTTGCAGAGCGCAAGAGATGAAGGTTATGCGGCCGGACGAGCGCAGGGAATGCAGGAATGCGAAGCATTAAAGGCAGACGTTGAGCGCGAGAGAATGCAGCTGCATGCACTTTACGAGCAGCAGATTGATGCATTGGAACCGCAGTTTGTGGATGCGTTGACCGGCATTTATGAGAAAGTGTTTGAAGTGGGACTGGACAATCAGAGAGAGATTGTTGTGACACTTCTGCGCAATACGATGAAGAAGCTGGATGGCTGCAAGAATTTTCTCGTGCATGTCAGCCCGGCGGATTATTCTTACGTAAAAGAGCATAAGGAAGAATTGCTTTCGGATGCGACACAGGAAGGGACTGTTGTTGATATTATTGAAGACAGCTTGCTTCGTGAAAGTGAATGTACAATAGAGACTGTGGGCGGAATATACGATTGCGGACTCGGTACACAGCTTGGTGAATTACGTAAGAAATTGGCATTATTGTCATATAACGGAAAAACGGAAGGTTAGGTGAGAAGACTTGGATGCAGTGAGAATACAGTTTGAAAAGTATGATAAAATTGCAGAAGAGTCTTTTTTCGTGAAGAAAGGAAAGATAGTGAATGTGGTCGGCCTTACAATCGAGTCGGCAGGCCCGGATTCCAAACTCGGCGACATCTGCTATATTTTTCCGGAAGATAAAACGAAGCGTCCCATTATGGCAGAGGTTGTCGGCTTTAAGGAAGGCAAGACACAGCTGATGCCCTATGATGTGACGGATGGTATCGGTATCGGTAATATCGTTGAGAATACCGGCAATACACTTACGGTTAAGGTGAGTGATGAATTGCTTGGAAAGACTTTGGACGGCCTCGGACGGATTACGGACGGTACACAGCTTGCCGGCGGAGTATCCTATCCGGTGGAAGCACCGCCTCCTGATCCGATGACCAGAACTATTATTGATGAGGTTCTTCCGCTTGGTGTCAAAGCGGTGGATGGACTTTTGACAATTGGAAAAGGACAGAGAATCGGTATTTTTGCGGGCTCAGGCGTTGGTAAATCCACACTGATGGGCATGTTTGCACGTAATACCAAAGCGGATGTCAATGTAATTGCTTTGATAGGTGAGCGAGGACGAGAAGTCCTTGAATTTATAGAAAGAGACTTGGGAGAAGAGGGTATGCGCCGTTCGGTTGTGGTTGTGGCTACTTCGGACAGGCCGGCCCTTGAGCGTAACAAAGCAGCTAAGACTGCAACAGCCATCGCGGAGTATTTCCGTGATCAGGGAAAGGATGTCCTGCTTATGATGGACTCCCTGACACGTTTTTCGATGGCGCAGAGAGAAATCGGTCTTGCGGGCGGGGAACCGCCGGTATCGAGAGGATATCCGCCGAGTGTGTACGCTGAGATGCCTAAACTTTTGGAACGTGCGGGACGTACGTCACAAGGCTCAATCACCGGTCTGTATACCGTATTGGTAGACGGTGATGATTTCAATGAGCCGATTACGGATACGGCACGAAGCATTTTGGACGGGCATATTATGCTCAGCCGTAAACTGGGACATAAGAATCATTATCCGGCAATTGATGTATTACAGAGTATATCCCGATGCATGAGCCAGATTGTAACCAGGGAGCATAAGGTGGCAAGCGGCAAACTTAAGAATGTCCTGGCGACTTATAATGAATCGGAAGATTTGATTAATATCGGAGCATATAAACGCGGAAGTAACCGGAATATTGATTATGCGATAGATAAGATTGATGAAGTCAATGCCTTTTTAATGCAGGATGTGGATGCTAAATTCGACTTCGAGGAGTCTTTACAGTTGATGGAAGGGTTGTTTGAATAATGGCCAAATTTAAATACCGTATGCAGAATATCCTGGATATCAAACAGAAACTGGAAGAGTCCGCCAAGATGGAATTTGGCGAGGCCAATGTCCGTGTGATGGAAGAAGAAGAGCGGCTGGCTGTCATTGACGAGAAAAAGCAGGCATACGAGACAGAAGGCGGCAGGCTCAGAACTGCGAAACTGCAGGTGGCCGATATAAAGAATAATACCAGAGCGATTTCCGTGCTTGGTGACATGAAAAAAGAGCAGGAATCGGAAGTGGAAAAGGCAAAGGTCGTACTGGAACAAAAGCGTACCAAACTGCAGATTGCAATGCAGGAACGTAAGACGCAGGAGAAACTGTACGAGAATGCTTTTGAAGAATTTGTGCGGGAAGAAAATGCAAGGGAAAGCAAGGAAGTAGACGAGCTGACCAGTTATGTTTACGGCAAGCGCACAAAAGAGGAAGGAAAGTAGTACGAGGTGGTACAATGGCTGACAAGAATTTGTTTGGCGGAAGCGATGATGCGGCCAAAATCAAGGCCGATAAGAAAAAATTGAAAGCAGACCAGAAGGCACAGCGCAAAGAAGCAAAACGACGCGCCAAAGAAATTGCGGCCAGGGAAGAGGATTTGGATGAAGAGAACTCCGGACCGGTTATTTTGACGACGCTGATTATTATTGTTGTCTGGGTCGGTATTATCTGCGCACTCATTAAGTTGGATATCGGAGGATTCGGTTCACAGGTGCTGGCTCCGGTCCTTAAGAATGTTCCGGTGGTGAATAAGATTTTACCGGATGAGACCACGGGCAATATTAACAGTGAAGAATCCACGGAAGAAGTTGTGGATTTGGCGGGATATACGGCTCTTGAAGAAGCGGTAAGCGATATCCGTGATTTGGAAGATGAACTGATTGATTACCAGGAAGAACTCAATGCCAAGAATGAGAGAATTCTGGCACTGGAAGAAGAGATTAAGCGTCTGGAGACCTTTGAAGACATGCAGGTGGAATTTGAGCGAATCAAGACCGAATTCTACAACGAAGTTGTGTATGCGGAGAACGGACCGGGTGTGGAAGAATACCAGAAGTATTATGAGGCTATGGACCCTGCGACAGCGGAAGTTCTGTACAAGCAGGTAGTTGCCCAGGTAGAAGAGAGTAAAGAAGTGCAGGACTATGCGCAGGCGTACTCTGAGATGAAGCCAAAAGAAGCGGCAGGTATTTTTGAAGCCATGACAAGTGACCTGGATTTGGCGGCAAGAATTCTGGGTGAAATGGAACCGGATTCCAGGGGTGCAATCCTTGGTGTAATGGATCCGGAAGTCGCAGCCAAAATTACCAAAATTATGGAGCCGGATTCCTAAAAAATATTTGGAAAAACTTGCACAAAATCGGTTTTTCCCCTTAAGAAAATAACAGAATAATCCGATAAATAGTTAGAAGGCAGTAACTGCCCAATTCTGTTTACGGAAAATGGGCAGACAGAAACGCAATGTCTGCCTTTTTTAATATCACGCAGGTGAGAATGAACCTTGAAAAATGAAGAAAGGAGGATGTTAAATGACCACATCAGCAGTATCACAGATTAACCTGTTTGGTAATGCACAGAATGCGGCCTCTAATGTAAAAAACGGACAGAATGATTCGTTTTCACAGATTTTTGCATCGCAGGCAGAAACCAAATCAGAGGCAAATGTAGCGACAGCCAAAGCAGAAGAACCACGGAAAGTAAACGATTCCGAGGAAGTGAACGAAACAGAAGTGAATGCAGAAACAAATGATGTGCAGGAAGCGGCCAAGGAAAAGACGGATGAAATCGATATGGAGAAAACCGATAAAGTACTTTCTGAGGAAGAAGTGGAAGAAGCGGCCGAAGAACTTTTAACCAAGATTGCGGAAGTGATGAATGTGACACCACAGGATATACAGAACGCGCTTGAAGAACTTGGGTTAAGGGCACAGGACCTTCTAAATACTGAGAATATTCCGGCACTCGTGGTTGCTTTAACAGAGGGCGCAGACGAATTATCGGTAATGACAAATGAAGAAGTATTTGCCAATGTACAGGAGATTACGGCAAAGGCTGAAGAACTTCTTGCAGGTTTGTCAGAAACAAGCGGTATGAGTTTTGCAGAGATTCAGGAAGCAATGGCCAAAATGGCAGAGCACAATCCGGTAGCGGAGGAAGATGTTGTTTATACAAACGCTAACCCGTCGGATGCGGTAACAGCCGATGAACTGGCAGTGACATTGGAAAACAGCAATGCGACTGAGGTGCAGGCCATGCCAAAAGAAACAACAAAAGAACAGCGTCAGGGCGCAGCAAATGACAATGCGAATCATCAGCAGATGAATTTAGCACAGACAGTTGCAGAAAGGTTAGAGCAGGCAGTGGCAAAGACTGACGCAGTGACAACATCTTACACAACAACGACCGAATCCATCATGAACCAGATTCAGGATGCCATCCGAGTGATTCAGACACAGGATGCAACCGAAATGGAGTTACAGCTTCATCCGGCATCTCTTGGTAACTTAAGAATCCAGATTGCAGCTAAGGAAGGTGTTGTAACAGCTGTTTTCACAACTGAAAACGAAGCGGTAAGAGCAGCACTGGAATCCCAGCTGGTTACATTAAAAGAAAACTTTGCACAGCAGGGTGTTAGGGTAGAAGCAGTGGAAGTAACCGTTGCCAGCCATGCATTCGAACAGAATTTGAACGGTGATGAGAGCCAGGCAGGCGAACAGACACCGGAAAAGAAGAGAGGTTCCAGAAGGATTACTCTTTCAGATTTAACAACAGATAACTTGGAAGAAGAGTTATCGGACGAAGACCGCATCGTAGCGGAAATGATGAGAGAAAACGGAAATACGGTTGATTATACCGTATAGAAAGGAGAGCAGATGGGAGTATTTGCAAATGTTGTTGATGGTGTAATTACCAATCAGTCAACACCGGCATCGGAGCAAATCAAGGCAGCGACAGAAAAAGCCGGCGGAGCACTTGATAAAGATGCTTTTTTACAGCTTCTTGTGGCACAGATGAAATACCAGGATCCATTACAGCCGACATCCAATACCGAATATATTTCACAGCTTGCAACATTCTCAGAACTTGAGGAAATGCAGAATGTAAGCGCATCCATGGATATGTCAAGAGCCAACGCACTTGTTGGACAGTATGTATTTATGAATGTAACAGACAGCAACGGCAAGACAACATATCCGGAAGGACAGGTTGATTACGTGGTATATCAGGGCGGTAAGATTTATCTTTCCGTAAATGAGCAGTTATACAATATTGACGACCTTGATACCGTAGCAGATCCGGAATACTTACTTGCAACAAGACTGGCAGACAGTTTTACAACTGAGCTTAACAAACTTCCGAAACCGGAATTAATCAGTGAAAAGCACATTGAAGCCATTGAAACATTAATCAGTGTATACGACAATATGACATCTTACCAGAAGGATTATATTTCTGATGAAACAATGGATAAGTTTAAAGATATCCTTGAAGTGTACAATGTGATTAAACCTTCCGAAGAAACAGACGATACTGCAGAAGGCAGTGAAGGAACAGAAGAAGGCGATGATTCCGCAGAAGCATAGGTTGGCTCGGGAAAGGTGGTAAATATGAATAATTTCAATATTCAAAGAAATCAATTCCTTTCCATCGAGCAGCTGACGGACACTTACTTGCAGGATGCCAAGAAAGTACAGCATCCGGGAGGAAAAAGTGGAGTATCCTTCGGACAGATACTGGAGGATAAGAGTAAAAGCTTTACACAGGGAAGTGTACTGAAGTTTTCCAAACACGCGGCCAACCGCTTAAGTACCAGAAATATTGAATTATCCGATTCACAGGTAATGCGGTTACAGGACGGAATGGAAAAAGCGAATGCGAAGGGAATCAAAGATTCGTTGGTTTTAATCGACAAACTGGCATTCATCGTTAATGTACCGAGTAATACGGTCGTAACGGCAATGGACCAGAGCGAAACAAGCGAAAACATTTTCACAAATATAGACGGGGCAGTTATCGTATAGCCGGACCTTTAGGAGGCTTAAGTTCCTGACTGACAGACGGAACAAACCACTCCCCGTATAACAGGAGGTCATTCATTATGATGAGATCAATGTACTCCGGCGTTGCCGGATTAAAAACCCATCAGACAAAGATGGACGTTATCGGTAATAATATCGCTAACGTAAATACAGTAGCATACAAATCACAGTCCGTTACATTCAGTGAATTAATGTACCAGACAACACAGAACGCATCCGGTGCCAATGCTCTTACAGGTACGGCAGGTATTAACGCAAGACAGATCGGTCTTGGTGTTAAGATGGGAGCTATCAACACAGCAATCACTACAGAGGGTGCTTCACAGACAACCAATAACCCGTTTGATATCCGAATCACAGGTGATTCTTTCTTCATTGTAAGCAATGCAACAGAAACATTCTTTACCCGTGACGGTTCGTTTTACGTAGATGGTGCAGGTAACCTTGCCATGACAAGCAACGGATATAATGTTATGGGTTGGCAGGTAGACCCTGAGACCATGGACATTAAAAAAGATACTGTTTCCGCACTCCGTGTTATGAGCCCGGAAAACATGACATATCCGCCGGAAGCAACCACAAAGGCTTATGTAGCTGGTATTCTTGATAAGCATGACACCGATGTGACAGGCCCATCCGGCAAGACTATGAACTTACAGTTCTACGATAACCTTGGTTATAGTTATACTGCTAAGATGATTGTCAGAAATACGGAAGATGAAGGCGTTTATACAGTAGAATTGGATAAGATTCTGGATTCTGAAAATGTTCCTTTGGATACAGAAAACTTCCCATTTGGTGGCGGCCCTAAAGTAAATAAGACGACTACAATCGGTTTGCAGGGAGATTATTCATGGACAGATGACGGTGCCGGCAATGTGGCACTTGTTAAGAAAACGGCAGGCGGAGGAACGGAACCCATCTATACGATGGATGGGGATGGCCCAAGTGCTGAAGAATGGAGCAAGATTGCGGAAGCATATGGAGTGGATGCGTCAGATGCCAATGCATTGGCTACATTTAAGACCTATACGATTGATTATGAAAATACATATACAAATGCCGAAGGCAATCCGGTTACGGAAGTAGTTCCTGTCAGCATAGCACAACTTTTAACGCAGGGAGCTCAGATTTCGTTAGACGGTAAAACGAGAAATGTAGCAGCACTTGATATTCTTACTGCAGGAGCAACTGCACAGGATAAATTAAAGAGCATTACCTTTGACTCCATGGAAATGTTTGGTACTGTAGAATTGGTATTTGATGAGACAACCGGTAAGTTTTCATCCATTAACGGAACGACTTCTGTTGACCTTAATCTTAGTTCCTTGGATCCGGCCGGTCGTTTTTCAGATATTACGATTGATTTTTCCAACACCACAATGTTCAACAACAGCGGTGTTTCTACAATCACAGCAACGAACGGTGATACAAAGGGCCTTGGAACAGGACGTAAGCTTGGTCAGATGTCCGGTATCTCCATTTCAAACGATGGTAAGATTTATGCGTCTTACGACAATGGTATGTCAAGACTTTTGGGACAGATTGCGGTTGCAACATTCTCCAATGCGTCAGGTCTTGAAAAAGACGGTGACAACCTTTACAAGGCAACACAGAACTCCGGTGATTTTGATGGAATCGGCGTGGACATTACGGCGGACGGCGGTTATATGACAACCGGTATCCTTGAAATGAGTAATGTAGACCTTTCTGCAGAATTTACCGAAATGATTACCACTCAGCGTGGTTTCCAGGCAAACAGCCGTATTATTACGGTTTCCGATACCCTTTTGGAAGAATTAATCAACCTTAAGAGATAATGGATAAATGATTTATTAAACGTTTTTAACAATATGTTCGGATATGGAAGTTGGGAGACCGGCTTCCATATTCGCATATTATAAAATGATATGTTAATATATACCAAAAGAGGTATCAAACATGATAGAAGTGACGAAATTAAACGGTTTAAAAACACTTGTAAATCCGGATTTGATAGAGACTGTCGAATCCAACCCCGATACGACAATTTCTTTTACGACGGGGAGAAAAATAATTGTAAAAGAAAGTAGACAAGAAGTGAATAATTTAGTAAAATCGTATAGAAAGGAACTTTTTGCAAAATAAAAAATGTGCAAAAAGGGAAGAAGGTACAGTTGTGGATATAGCTTCTTTGTTGGGTATCGTCCTGTGCTTTATCTTTGTATTTATATCCATTGTTATGGGAGATGCGGGATTTTCAGCGATTTGGAACTTCCTGAATGCGCCGTCGGCGATGATTACGTTTGGTGGAGCGTTCTGTTGTATCCTTGCCTCGTATCAAATGCAGGATTTTATTGCGGGACTCAAATCCATCTCACTTATTTTTAAAGTACCACAAATTAATACACCTGATGTTATTCGTAAGATTATTGAACTGTCAAACGTTGCGCGTAAGGAAGGTCTTCTTTCTTTGGAAGAAGCTTCAGCGGAATTGGATGACCCATTCCTTAGAAAGGGCGTTCTGCTTATCGTAGACGGTACGGACCCGGAACTGGTACGTGCCATCATGGATACCGAACTTACCAGCGTGGACAGCAGACATCGTAAGAAGATTGCCTTTTGGGAAGACCTCGGAGCAATGGGCCCTGCATGGGGTATGATTGGAACTCTGATAGGTCTTATTAACATGCTCCAACAGATGAATGACCCTTCATCCATTGGTCCGTCCATGGCGATTGCGTTGATTACTACGTTATACGGTTCGTTACTTGCCAACTGGATTTGTGCACCGGTTGCCACCAAGTTAAAAGGCAATAACGAAGAAGAAATGGTTGTTAAAGAGATTATGATCGAAGGTTTACTGTCTATCCAGGCAGGTGAGAACCCTCGTGTAATAGAAGAAAAACTCAAATCCTTCTTAACTCCTGCCCAGAAGGCTGAAATGGAGGAAGCGGGAGGTGAAGCAGATGGCTAAACGCAAAGCGGAAGAACCCAAGAAGGGTGCGCCTGCCTGGCAGGCTACCTTTGCCGATTTGATGAATCTGCTTCTTTGCTTTTTCGTTCTTCTGTTTTCCATGTCAACCGTGGATGCCCAGAAATTCCAGATGATTGCAGCATCTTTTTCAGAGACTTTCAGTATCTTTGATGCAGGTGCAACGGCAATTGGCGACGGCGTATTGATTAGTAACGGTGTCAGCCAGTTGAATGAGCTTGACCAGTACATTAACAGTACCGGTAAGACGGCAGAATCCGAGATTGACCAGAATGAAATCGAGGATTATGAGGAATTTGCCCAAAAGCTGGAAGAAGAGAAGTTGGCAGCCTCGGAAGAACTGGCGGAGAAAATCCAGGAAGCGGCAGAAGAACAGAATCTGGATAAAGACATCGATATTACGTTTACATCCCAGTATGTACAGTTGACATTAAAGGGAGCGATTCTTTTTGATTCCGGAAAGGCAGAACTTAAGAGTGATGCACTTCCCGTGGTTGAGAAGGTTGCATTAATTTTAGACAGGTATGCTGAAAGCACAATTGAGATCGAAGGACATACGGACAATGTTCCGATTAATACTTCCAAGTTTGAGAGCAATGATGTGTTAAGCAGTTACCGTGCACTGGCAATGTTTGATTATCTCGTACAGAATACAAGTCTGGACCCGTCGATGCTTAAGCATTCGGGACGTGGTGAATATATACCCGTAGCGGATAATTCCACACCGGAGGGCCGGGCTAAGAACAGGCGTATAGAGATTAAGATTTACAATACCCTCAGCGGGGAATAAGGATTAAGTTAGGAGAGACAACATGAAGAAAAACCTGTTATCCATCGTTATTTTAGGTCTTTTAATTGTAAATGTTGTTTTGACATCGGTTATGTTGTTTTCCGTATCCGGTACAATGAAGAAAACGTCAGCTTTAATCGACAGTATTGCTGTTGCATTACAGTTGGAGTTGAAGGAAGATATCGAAGAAGAACAGGCTATGAATGTTCCGATGGAAGATATCAAGGTATATCAGATTGCGGAAGAAATGATGGTACCGCTTGCAGTAGGTGCAGACGGCAAAGACCATTTCTGTCAGGTTTCCGTTTCCCTTTCCATGAACAGCAAGGCAGACGGCTATAAGGATTACGGAGAGACAGTTGCGGATAAGGAAGATTTAATCAAAGGTGAGATTGTAAGCGTTATCAGCAGTTACAGCATCGAAGAAGCCAAGGCAGATACCGATGCAATCCGTACCGCTATTTTGGAACGTATCCAGAAAATGTACGATTCCGAATTTATTTTTAATGTAGTATTCAGGGAGATTTATTTCCAGTAGACCAGGCGGATACTACGGATACGACGGGAGGTGAGCCTGCTTGGGAGAGGTACTATCTCAAAGTGAAATAGACAGTTTGCTCGCGGCATTAAGTACAGGTGAGCTGGATGCGGAAGAGATGCAAAGGGCAGATGAACGGCAGGTTCGTAATTATGACTTTGCCCGCCCGGCCAAGTTCTCAAAAGAACATCTTCGTACACTGGAAATTATATATGAACATTACGGACGTTTGTTATCAACAAATTTACCGTTGTATTTGCGTAAAAACGTGCAGATTACCGTGGCCAGTTCGGAAACGGTAGTATTCTCGGAATTTTCCAATGCATTGTCCAATCCCGTTATTTTGGGAATTGTGAATTTTCATCCGTTACCGGGTTCCATCATTATTGAACTTGCACCGAACCTTGGTTTTGCGATGATTGACCGTATGCTTGGAGGCCAGGGGGTTCCGATTGATAAGACAAGGGATTTTTCGGATATTGAGCTTACGATTCTGGATAAGATAGTTGTCTTGTGTATGCAGCTTATGAAAGACCCGTGGCGTAACGTAGTGGATTTGGAACCGTTCCTTGAGCGAATTGAGACAAATCCGCAGTTTGCACAGATTATTGCACCGAATGATATGATTGCCATCGTAACACTCAATGTTAAGATTGGTGATGTTGAAGGATTTATGAATATATGTCTTCCGTTTTTTACATTGGAAGAAGTTATGGATAAGTTGAATACGAAATTCTGGTATTCAACCATGCAGGATGTTTCTGAAGAAGATTATTCACATTTTGTGGAGAGCATGATCAGAAGGTCCAATGTACCGGTCAAAGCAGTACTTGGAAACAGTACCATTACGGTTAATGATTTTGCAAATCTTCAATGCGGAGATATCATCCGGCTGGATACCGGCGCAGATTCTGAATTGTCGGTATACGTCGGTAATATTAAAAAATTCATGGCAATGCCCGGTAAGAACGGCGATAAATACGCTGTCAGGGTTACAAATGTCATAAGAGAGGAGGAATAAGCATGGATGGAATGTTATCTCAAGACGAGATAAATGCCCTGCTAAGCGGATTGGCAGCAGGCGAACCACTTCCCGAACCGGAACTGGTAGCTCCGACACCTGAACCGGAACCAATGGTTCATGCGCAGGCAATTACCGGCGACGTGGATTTGTCGGATGTGGAAAGAGATGCGATTGGCGAAGTCGCCAATATCAGCATGGGTACATCTGCTACAACATTATACTCTCTGGTTAACAATAAGGTGAATATTACAACCCCGGTTGTTGATGTGATAACCTGGGGAGACCTTGTGACAGTTGAAGACAAACCATGTGTTTTCATTCAGATTAATTATACGGCCGGTTTAGACGGCAACAATATATTAATCTTAAGGGAACATGATGTTAAGATTATTACGGACCTGATGATGGGTGGGGACGGTACCAATACGGAAGGAGAACTCGGAGAATTGCATTTGAGTGCAATTTCCGAAGCGATGAACCAGATGATGGGTTCAGCAGCGACTTCCCTTTCGCAGATGCTTGATAAGATGATTGATATCAGCCCGCCAAGTGCTCATCTGATGAGTGTGGAGGAAGCCCTAACCAATGACGGAATGGGCGAGTTCCTCAAAGGTAAATTTGTTAGAATTGCATTCCGGATGCAAATTGGAGAATTGGTAGACAGTACTATCCTACAATTATATCCGATTGATTTTGCCAAGGAATTGGTTGCAACATTCTTAGGAGGAGCGGCAGAAGAACCGGTAGAAGAACCGGTGGTTGCGGCATATGAACCGCCGAAGGTGGAAGCACCACAGAGTGCACCGATTGCAGATACACCGCCGATGCCGACTGATAATGTGAATCCGATGATGGGCATAACGGATATGGGAATGCAGGGCATGAACCCAATGATGGGAATGCCGATGCAGGGCATGAATCCGATGATGGGAATGCCAATGCAGGGCATGCCGATGCAAGGTATGAACCCGATGATGGGAATGCCGATGCAAAGTAGTGTAAGCTATCAGCCGGCACAGTTTGAAACTTTCAGTAATAATGTCGGAACGGTTCCGAGTAACGAGAATATCAGTCTTATTATGGACGTTCCGTTGGAAGTAACAGTAGAACTTGGAAGGACTTCCAAGTCGATTTCAGAGATTCTTGATTTTACACCGGGAACCATTATTGAATTGGATAAGATCGCGGGAGAACCGATTGATGTTCTGGT
>JAGATU010000091.1 GCA_017621115.1 Lachnospiraceae bacterium | reverse complement strand
TAAAAGAAAGGTCGAAACTATGGAAAGAAGAAAATGTATCGGTGTGTTTTTAGGACAACCACAACTTCCTTTTCAGGCAGAACTTTTAAAACATATCAGAGACAATGCATTTGCAGTTGGATGTAATGTTGCAGTGTTCTCTGCTATGATATACACAGGCGGATATCCTTATTTCCAGGACGGAGAAAGTCAGAATGTTTCTCTTGCAAATTTTGATATTATGGATGCAGTTATCGTAGTTCCTGATACCTTACGTGCAAGCGAAAACGACGGCAAAGAAATTATGGAATATATCAAGCGTAATTTTTCCGGACCTTGTGTTGCCTTGGATATAGAGGCAGAAGGTTACAAGCAATATTTTTGCGATGATACGGATTCCGTTGACTTTGTGGTTTCACATTTAATCGAAAAACATCAGTGTACAGACATTGCTTTTATGACCGGATTCGAAAACCATCCGCATAGTATCAGCCGTTTAAACGGATATTATCAGGCACTGAATCGTCATAATATCCCAATAGACAGTTCCCGCGTTTTTTATGGTGATTTCTGGTATGAAGAAGGAGAGCGGGTTGTAGAAGCTCTTTGTAATTCCGAAAAAGGACTTCCTCAGGCTATTGCGTGTGCTAATGATGCTATGGCGGTCAGTGTATATAAGGCCCTGGAAGCACGGGGCTACCGCATTCCGGAAGATATCCTGATTACCGGATTTGATCATGCCGGAAACGCATCTTCCGGTGATTATCCTATTACATCTGCCATGAGAAATATCGGCGAAATTGCTGATTTGGCAATGCGTTATATCTTCAAGCAATGGGGCCTTACCAATCTTCCGGAATTTAAATCCGAAGAACGCTTGGTTCTTAATGAATCCTGTGGGTGTCACATTGAAAAAAAGCAGGTGTATCAGGTTGCCAGTGCGAATACCTTATACGGTTTTAACTCCAGTTACAATTTTATGCTGGAAGACATGATTTCTTCCGATGATACTCATGCCTGTATATGGAAAATTGACTGGTATGCAAGCAATACCGCAAATTTTTTGAACGATTTTAAGACGTTGCATATGTGTTTGTGCGAAGACTGGAATCAATTAAGTGCTAAAGAACATGATGGATTTTTGACAGACAACGTTATTTTGGCGTTGGACAAGCGCGATAAAAATCCCGGTGACCGGAATGGTGATAACATTAAAGATATCCGTTTTAGTGCCCATACTGTTTTCCCTAGAAAAGAATATTTTCCGGGCTTCGGTGATGTAAGCAAAGAACCGGGCATCTATTATTTCAATGTACTTCATTTCGGAAAAAACTGTTTCGGATATTTGGTTCTTAGTTACGGGCCGGAAAATTCGGATTATGTTTATGATGAAATCTATGTCATGTGGGTACGTAAAGTAAATGCTGCCTTAGAATCATTGCGGCGCCAGTATGCAGTAGAAGCATTATATAAAGAAGCAGAAGAGCGTGCCATTACCGACACCATGACCGGTTTATATAACCGTAACGGTTACAATAAAATGCTTTCCGAAATGATTAAGGAAATTCAGGAAAAAGAAAAGTTTATTTTCCTGTTCTTTGATAATAATGGTTTGAAATATATCAACGATACTTACGGACATGTAGCAGGTGATGATGTGATTTGTCAGACCGCCCGGGTAATATCGAAAAGGTATTTTCCGGAGGCAAGAAAAGAAGTGGATTTCCGTATTGGCGGCGATGAATATGTCAAGCTGGTTCTCGGTAAAGTAAACGGACAAATGGCAAGAAACTGCATTTCACAAATTCATGCAGCTTTGGATGAAGTTAATAATGACGGTCAGAGAGAATATCCGATTTATGTGGCCGGTGGCTTCCAAATGTATACTCTGGATACTATTTTATCACCGGATGATATCATGAAATTTGCTGATGAACAGATGTATATTAATAAAGAAATACTAAAAAACAAAACAGGATTTCGTCCGGTCAGAAAAAAATAATAAGATTGTAAATATTTTTGCTTGACATATGGTAAAATCTATGTTATGTTTTATGAGTATGCCGCACAACGAGGTCGAAGTCTGTCCTTTTGGAACAGCACCAAAGTTGGCGAGTAATGATAATAGGAGGTGTGCCATATGTACGCAATTATTGCAACAGGTGGTAAACAGTACAAAGTAGCCGAAGGCGATATCATTAATGTAGAAAAGCTTGGATTAGAAGCAGAACAGACTGTTACATTCGATGCAGTTATCACTGTAAATGATGGTGATGTTAAGGTTGGCGGTAACGTTAGCGCAACTGTAATCGGCGATGTTAAGGGCAAGAAGGTTATTGTTTACAAGTACAAGAGAAAGACCGGATACCACAACAAGAATGGTCACAGACAGTCTTACACAAAGGTAAAGATTGAAAAGATTAATGCTTAATCATGATTGAAATTACAAGGATTAAAAACGAACAAGGTGAGAACGTAGGATTCCGGTGCCTCGGACATGCAGGATTTGCAAGACACGGCAAGGATATTGTTTGTGCAGGTGTTTCTGCACTGGTTCTCAATACTATCAATTCAATAGAAGAGTTTACGGAAGATAAATTTTCCTGTGCGCAGGAAGAAAAATCCGGACTGATTGAGTTTGTTATTGTTTCGGAAGTAAGCAAAGAAGCTTCTTTACTTATGGATTCTTTATTCCTTGGTCTAAAGAACATCGAACATGATTACGGAAAACGTTTTATAACAGTAAAAGCATAATCCTTAGTGGCTATGCGTATTTCTAAAGGAGGTAAAAGGTTATGTTTAAGATGAACCTTCAGTTATTTGCTCATAAAAAGGGCGTTGGTTCTACTAAGAACGGTAGAGATTCTGAGTCCAAGAGACTTGGTGCGAAGAGAGCCGATGGTCAGTTTGTTTTAGCTGGTAACATTCTTTACAGACAGCGT
>JAGATU010000090.1 GCA_017621115.1 Lachnospiraceae bacterium | reverse complement strand
GTACATGAATCCGATAATTGAATTTAAAGAGTATTCATTTAAATATCGGGCACAAGTAGAGCCGACTCTTCTGGATATCAATCTTTCGATTTATCCGGGAGAGAAGGTTCTTATCGTGGGACCATCCGGATCGGGCAAATCGACACTTGCCCATTGTATCAATGGACTGGTTCCATTTTCTTATGCCGGAGAAAGTAAGGGAAGTCTTCTTGTCGGCGGTGTAGACCCGTCTAAAGAGGGTATTTTTGGTATGTCCAAAATTGTAGGTACCGTGCTTCAGGATACGGACGGACAGTTTATCGGGCTTACCGTAGGAGAGGATATTGCCTTTGCACTGGAAAATGACCTGGTTTCGCAGGATGAAATGTTTGAGCGCGTAGATAAGGTCGCAAAGGAAGTGGATGTGACGGATTTGTTATCCCATGCACCGACCGAACTTTCGGGCGGGCAGAAGCAACGTGTATCCATGGCAGGCGTTATGGTTGACAATGTGGATATTCTTTTGTTTGACGAGCCGCTGGCCAATTTGGATCCTGCTACGGGTAAAAGAGCAATTGCTCTTATTGATGAGATTCAGAAAAAGAACAATACGACCATTATTATTATCGAGCACCGTTTGGAGGATGCCCTGTATCGTAATGTGGACCGTATTATTGTTGTGGGTGAAGGAAGAATTGTGGCGGATATGAAGCCGGATGAACTCCTGACAACGGATATTTTGGTAAAACAGGGTATTCGTGAGCCCCTTTATATTGCGGCATTAAAACATGCCGGATGTGAAATTAGAAAAGATACGCATCCTTCACAAATCGAAGAACTGGATGTGTCCCCATATAAAGAAAAAGTGCGGGAATGGTTTGATAAAACAACACTTCCTGCAAAAGAAAAGAACGCCAAAGAATTACTCAAAATAGAAAATGTATCATTTTCCTATGATTCAAAGAAGCAGATATTGAAAAATATTAATATTACGGTAAATGAAGGCGAAATGCTCAGTATCGTCGGTAAAAACGGTGCCGGTAAAACAACGCTTTCCAATCTGGTTTGCGGTTTTTATCATCCGGTTGAGGGACGTATTTTATATGAAGGTGAAGATATGGCATCCCTTTCCATAAAGGAACGTGGCGAGAGGATCGGACTTGTCATGCAGAATCCAAACCAGATGATTTCTAAGCCGATGATTTTTGATGAGGTGGCGTTGGGACTTGTGGTACGCGGTGTTCCGCAGGAAGAGATTAAGGAACGGGTTAATGAGACGCTTAAAATCTGCGGTCTTTACCAGATGCGTAACTGGCCGGTTTCGGCTCTTAGTTTCGGACAGAAGAAGCGTGTGACAATAGCCTCTATTCTGGTGCTGAATCCGAAGGTAATGATTCTGGATGAGCCGACAGCGGGACAGGATTATTACCATTACACTGAGATTATGGAGTTTTTGCGCAAGCTTAATCGTGAACAGGGTATTACGATTATTATGATTACGCATGATATGCATCTGATGCTTGAATATACGGACAGGGCAGTCGTGATTGCAGATGGTGAACTTCTTGCAGACGACACGCCTGCGAGGGTATTAACGGATGAAGCGCTTGCGGATAAAGCATATCTTAAGAAGACTTCATTGTATGATTTGGCGGTAAAATGCGGAATCGATGATCCTTCGGCCTTAACCGACCGGTTTATTTATTTCGAAAAAAACAAAAGAGAATCGGAGGTGGATTAGAGTATGGCCAGAATTTTGACCTATGAAGAAAAAGACACCTGGATTCACAGACTCAGCGGTATTACCAAACTTGTTTTCTTCCTGCTCTGGTCTGTTGTGGGAATGTTAACCTATGATACAAGAGTTTTGCTTTTTATGCTTCTTAGCAGTTTTGTGATTTTTAAAATTTCTAAGACAGACTGGCGTCAGGTCGGAACCGTATTTATGTTTATCCTGATTTTCTTGGCGCTGAATTTGTTTGCAATTTTTGCACTTGCACCGACAGAAGGTGTTAAAATCTACGGAACCAATACCGAACTGTTTCGGATTACGGATTTTTATGTGATTACAAAAGAGCAGTTGTTCTACGAATTCAACGTAATGCTCAAATACCTTTCGGTTATTCCGGTGGTATTAATGTTTATCGTAACGACCAATCCGAGTGAGTTTGCGGCAAGTCTTGCCTATATCGGTGTAAGTTATAAGGTTGGCTACTCGATGGCGATTGCGCTTCGCTATATTCCTGATGTGCAGAGTGATTTTACAAAGATTAAGCATGCGCAGGAAGCACGCGGTATTGAGATGTCTTCCAAGGCATCACTGTGGGAGCGTCTAAAGAAAATGAGCAGCATTATCTTCCCGCTTATTTTCTCCAGTATGGACAGAATTGATGTGGTAAGTAATGCAATGGAACTGAGAGGCTTTGGCAAAAATAAGAAGCGTACCTGGTATGCGGGACGCAAATTACAGCGCAATGATTATCTGACACTGGCGGTTTTGCTTGTGTTTGTGGTGGCTGCGCTTGTAATAACTTTTGCAGACGGTAACCGATTCTACAATCCGTTTATGTAGGAGAACCTGATGAAATACGATTTTGATAAGGTGATTAACAGATATAATACCAATTCGCTTAAATACGATTGTGCAGAAAAGTGGGAGCGGCCCGCGGATATCCTTCCGATGTGGGTGGCCGATATGGATTTTCAGACAGCGCCTGAGATTCTCGATGCCATGCATGAGAGCATTAACCATGGGATTTTCGGGTATTCTGTGCCGAAAGACGAATATTATGAGGTTGTTGCAAACTGGTTTCGTAAGCGTCTTGGTTGGAAGTATGCTAAGGGTGAGTGGATTATAAAAACGCCCGGAGTAGTATTTGCGATTTCGACGGCAATTCGTGCATTCACTGAGAAAGGGGATGCGGTTCTAATCCAGCAACCGGTATATTATCCGTTCCGAATGGTGATTGAGGATAATGACAGAGTTTGTATCAATAATCCATTGGTTCTAAAGGACGGACACTATGAGATGGATTTTGCAGATATGGAGCGCAAGATTATTGACAATCATGTGAAAATGTTCATTCTCTGCAGCCCGCACAATCCGGTCGGCCGTGTCTGGACAAAGGAAGAACTGAGGGAAGTAGTTGCTATTTGCAAACGTCATAATGTACTGATTATCAGCGACGAGATTCATTGTGATTTTGTATATCCGGGATATGAGCATACAATGTTACCTGTGGTGGCAGAAGATTATTCGGAGCGAATTGTTGTATGTACGGCTCCGAGTAAAAGTTTTAATTTGGCCGGATTGCAGTTATCCCATATTTTTATTCCGGATGAGAATATGCGTGAGGCATTTCATAAGGAACTGATGAAGATTCCGTATGACGAATCGGGGACATTGGCACTTGTTGCCGGCAGGGCGGCTTACGAAAAAGGTGGGCAGTGGATGGATGAGTTAAAGGAATATCTGCTTGGGAATCTGGATTTTCTGCGTGAATTTTTGCAAAAGAATCTGCCGAAAGTACGCTTAATTGAACCGGAAGGAACGTATCTTGTGTGGCTGGATTTTTCGGCATACGATATAACGGTAGAGGAATTGGAACAGAAAATGCACTTTGAAGCAAAGGTTTGGACCGATGAGGGAGTGACTTTTGGCGAAGAGGGGGCTATGTTTGAAAGAGTGAATATTGCCTGCCCGAGAGCGACACTTAAAAAAGCATTGGAGCAGATGGCAGAAGTATTTGCATAAAACAGACAGATTGACAAGTATATAAGAATAAGAAATTAATTAAGGGCTTCGGATATCCGAAGCCCTTCACTATTTACTCTGTTTTGTAATTTCCAATAATTATTCAATTACATCTGCAACAGGCTCTGTGTATACAGGTTCTTCATAAACTTCGTTAACAGCAGCAGCCGGCTGGCGTTTGATGTTGTGGTAGAAGTTTGTAAATGTTAACTGCTGGTATGGAGATACATAAATTGCTGCGATACCGAGTGTAACAACTATAAGCATTGCCCAGAAGAAGAAGGACAACTGTAATACGAAGAAATCAAACTTATGTCCGTTCATAATAATCTTACTTTCTGTCAATGCTTCTCTTGCTGTCATATCAGGATTTTCAGCGAGAATGTACCAAGCCATAGAGTAAGAATAAGACTTAATAATACCAGGAATGATGAATAAGCATGACCATAAAAGGATGAAAAGAAGCATCCATAAGAATAAGGCAATGGACTTGCCCATCATTTTAAAGCCTTTGAAAAGTGTAGAAATTTCTACAGGATCCCCGTATGTAACATCCAGATATACCATAACCAAACCAATTTCAAGTGGCGGTGTAACAACATACATGGCAATAAGTCCGATGATAGATGCTGCTCCTTCCATCTCTGAAAGGAAAGAGATTGGGATAAGGATTGCATACAGAATCACGTTTACCAGGAAAAACATCCATACTTTTCCGCGCAACTGTTCTTTGGCCTGAGCTTTAATCTCGGCTCTTGAAACGTTCATGTTCATAATTTGTTCCCCCTTTAGGATAATAAATATTTTTAATATCAAAATAACAAGGTCATTCTACAAATATCGACATACTTTGTCAAGGTAGTATGCTAAAGTTTAGAAAAAATTCCAAAATGGGATATTTTCTCTTTACATTTTATGGTAAAAGAAATAGAATGATTCTACTATCTTTTGTAAATTTGAATGTTGACACAGGAGGTAGTATGTCTTTTTTTAAAAATCTTGTTTGTACAACTCCGGTCGTTAAGATTCGGAGTTTCTTTTTTTCTGTTCTTATAATGAGTCAGATTCTTTTTTCCTTTCCAATCACAGCCATGGCAGAAGCGCCTGTATTTGAGGAGCCCCATTCTGCCACCTTTTCGCAGAATATTTACCATCAGCACACCGGAAGTTCAAGCGGCGGTGGTTGTTACAGTATACACAGAACCGGGAGCAGGACCGAGGAATATCCCTGTCGGGGAACCATGGTTTATTTTCCGGAGTATGACAAGACACAGTGCAATAAATGCGGTGCCGGTTATTTTGGGGACCAGTCGGGACGTGACTGCTGGCATAGTGAGACCAAGACGGTATCCTATTCCTATTATGATTTGGGATGCGGTAAATCGCCGTCCACATTTCTTGGCAGTGTGACGGTTGTCCAGAGTACTACAGAGTGGACAAAAAGCCTTTTGTTAAGTGCTTCTTACAGTGCGGAGGGGATGGCAGTAACGGAATATCCTTTTAGCTGGAACGGTGGTGCGGCAATTGCGGAAAATACTTTTGAAGTTACGGCAAACGGCAATTATACACTGCGGTTGAATGCAGACGGTAATGCTAATACGGCGGCAGCAGTGGTAAATGTGCCAATCCGTAATATCGATGTGACAGCACCAACGGTAAGCGGGCATAGTCTGGAGCCTATGGAAGAATGGACAAAAGACGGCGTTCTTGTAACACTTGGGGAAGTTCGCGATTTGCAGCCGGACGGGACTGCGGGCTGTGGATTACATGAACTGCCCTATTCCTATGATAACGGACAGACCTGGGTAGGGGAGAATCATTATTTATATAAAGAAAATGGGACACATACGATTCTTGTCAGGGATGCTTTAGAAAATGTGTCTTCGTATGATATTTCTTTTTCCAATGTGGATATGACACCGCCTACCATTACAGCGGTGGAGTATGACGATACAAAGAATATCCGTACCACGCTCCTTAGTGTATCTGCCAATGATTTACAGCCGGATGGCAGTGAAGGATGCGGGCTGCATGAGATGCCGTATTCGTTTGACGGCGGCGTATCATGGACGGATGAACCATACAAACAGATAAATACAAACGGAATAGTTACGGTAGCAGTCCGCGACAAACTGGAAAATGTGATTACACAGGAAATCCATATAACTAATATCGATTGCTATGCTCCATCGCTAAGTTATGAGATGAAACATGATTCCTGGACAAATGAGGATGTGAAGCTATATCTTAGGGCGGTGGATGTGAACGCGGACGGAAGCAGCGGAGTCGGACTTGCCGATAATTGGTATTCGCTTGATGGCGGCAATAGTTGGGGTAATAAAGATGTACTTGTTTATGAGAGTAATTGTGAGGTACATATTATTACCAGAGACAGGCATGATAACCACTCTGAAACGGATATTTCCATAAGGCAGATTGATAAGGATTCCCCCTGGGTGAGTCTTAGGATGGAGGTAACAGGGGAAGGAAAGGATATGCAGGTGTGTCTTATTGCGGATGCCGGTGATGCATATTCAGGACTTCCGGAGGAAGCGTATTCGTGGGACAAAGGATGTTCCTATGGAAAAGAACAGACAAAAATAGTTTCCGAAAACGGAAGCTACCAGATAACGGTGCGCGACAAAGCCGGTAACTGGGACTATGACATATTGGAAGTGGATGTTTTTAAGGAAGAACTACCACTTCCTATTATAGAAAAAGTAATAGAAGCGAAAGAAGAAAGCAGTACGGTTGAGGAAACAGAAGAGGAGACAGAAACACAGGAGATTCTGGAACCGGTAATAGTGAAGGCGGAAAAAATATATGAAAAACCACAGCCACAGACAGTCGCAGTAGCTCAAAAGGGTTGGGGAGTAAAGGAATGGATGACATTGGCAGCAGCGTGCGCGGTGGCACTTACACTTTTGCTTCTGCTTCTGCTTTTCCTGCTTCGTACTGTTCTTATTTTTGCAGAGAATGCCAAAGGAAATATGGAGTTTGTGGGTATCCAACGTATCCGCAAAAAGGAAGAACGCTATGAAGTGCATTTTACGGAACTTTTGCTGGAACAATGTGTAACCACCCACTTTTTACTTCGTCCGGGATGCCTCTTTGTTGCATTACATAAGGACGCGCAGTTAAGTTGTCTGTTTCCGGAAGATATCTGTTTAACGCTTCCTGTTCAGAAAGAAATGGATTTTTCATTGCTATAAAAAGGGAAATGGAGTAAAATCATTTCTGTGTTATAGTTTGATAAGAAATAGGAGTAATATATATGAAGTGGGAAGAAAATGTACGTAAAGTGGTTCCGTATGTTCCGGGAGAACAGCCGAAGATGCAGAATCTGATTAAACTCAATACCAATGAATTTCCGTATCCGCCGGCTCCTGCAGTACAGAAAGCAATTGCGGAATTTGATTATGATAAGCTGCGTCTGTATTCAGACCCATGTATTACGGATTTGACAGCGGCAGTTGCAGATTTATACGGCTTAAAGCCGGAGAATGCATTTGTGGGCATTGGTTCCGATGATGTGCTTGCGATGGCATTTTTGACCTTCTTTAATTCCGGTAAAAAGATTTTATTTCCGGATATTACATATTCGTTCTATGATGTGTGGGCGGATTTGTACTGCATTCCGTATGAAATGCAGCCGCTTATGGAGGATTTTTCCATCCGCAAGGAGGATTATTTTAAGGAAAACGGCGGCGTGATTCTTGCCAATCCGAATGCACCGACCGGCGTGGAAGCGGACCTTGCTATGATTGAGGAAGTGATTCAGAAGAATCCGGATGTGGTTGTTATTGTTGATGAAGCCTATGTGGATTTTGGTGCAAAGAGCGCGTTACCTCTCATTGCAAAGTATGAGAATTTATTGGTAGTACAGACATTCTCGAAGTCCCGTGCACTTGCCGGTGCCAGAATCGGCTGTGCATTTGGGTGTGAGAAGATTATAAAATATCTGAATGATGTAAAGTTTTCGTTTAATTCCTATACGGTAAACCGTCTGACGGAAGCAATCGGTTGCGCGGCACTTTCCGATAAGGAATATTTTGAAAAGACAGTACAGAGAGTAATTGATACAAGAGAGCGTACTAAGAAGCAGTTAAAGGGACTTGGTTTTTCGTTTGCGGATTCTAAGACCAACTTTGTATTTGCGACACATAAGACAGTGCCGGCTAAGGAATTATTTGATGCACTGCGAGCAGAGGGGATTATCGTGCGTTACTTTAATAAGCCGCGTATTGATAATTATCTTCGTATTTCCATTGGTACGGATGAAGAGATGGATGCGATGATTGCGTTTTTGACGGAGTATTTAAAAGACAAATAGGCCGGATAAGCAGTTGCGGCCTCTAAGGAGAACGGATGGAAGCCTATACGGATTTTGCGTATGTGTATGATACATTAATGGACAATACACCTTATAAAGAATGGTGTGCCCGGATAACGGATATTTTGCGCCATGCCGGAATAGAAAATGATTTGGTGTTGGATTTGGGTTGCGGCACCGGTACGCTGACGGAACTTCTTGCAAAAGAAGGATACGATATGATTGGTATCGATTATTCGCAGGAGATGCTTGCGCGAGCCATGGAAAAAAGAGAAGACTCCGGGCTGCAGATTTTGTATTTGTTGCAGGATATGCGGGAGTTTGAACTGTACGGGACGGTAAAAGCCATTGTCAGTGTCTGCGATTCCCTGAATTATCTTTTGGAAGAGGAAGATGTGATAGAAACCTTCCGCTTGGTCAATAATTATCTGGATCCTAAGGGATTGTTTGTTTTTGATTTTAATACGGTATATAAATACAAAGAAGTAATCGGCGATGCAACGATTGCCGAGAATCGTGAAGATTGCAGTTTTATCTGGGAAAACTATTACCACGAGGAAGATGAGATTAATGAGTACGAGGTCACTTTTTTTGTAAAAGAAGGTGAGTTGTTCAGGCGCTTTGAAGAGACGCATTACCAGCGCGGGTATACCCCACAGCAGATGAAGGATTTCCTTAAAAAAGCCGGTCTTGAATTTGTATCCATGACAGATTCCGATACGGGTGGAGAAGTGACAGAGAAAAGCGAACGCATTTATATGATTGCAAGAGAATGCGGCAAATAGATTGGAATAAAGAGAGGAAAAGTCCGCACGGCGGATTTGAAAAAGGAATGAAGGATTATATTGTAAGAGCCATGGCCGGCAATGCACAGATTCGTGCATTTGCGGCTACAACAAGAGAAACGGTGGAAGCGGCAAGAGTCGCACATAATTTAAGCCCTGTGGCATCCGCGGCACTTGGACGAACCTTAACCGGTGCAGCCATGATGGGGGCCATGTTAAAGGGTGAGAAGGATTTATTGACATTACAGATTAAAGGTGACGGTCCTATCGGAGGCATTACGGCTACGGCAGATTCCAAAGGAAATGTAAAGGGATATGTTGGTAATCCATCCCTTGTGATTCCGCCAAACTATGCGGGTAAACTGGATGTTGGTGCGGCGGTCGGATACGGTATGGTCCAGGTTATGAAGGATATGGGATTAAAAGAGCCGTATTGCGGACAGACTGTTATTCAGACAGGTGAGATTGCCGAGGATTTGACCTATTATTTTGCTTCTTCCGAACAGGTGCCATCGTCAGTGGGGCTTGGTGTTCTGATGGATAAGGAGCTGGCCAATGTCAGACAGTCCGGAGGATTTATTATCCAGCTTATGCCGTTTGCGGATGATAACGTCATTGAGAAACTGGAGCAGAATCTGATGCAGATTCCGTCCGTTACTACAATGCTTGATGACGGAATGTCGCCGGAGGATATGCTGAAAAAAGTGCTGGATGGCATGGATATTGAGTTTACGGATACGCTTCCGGTAGAATTCAATTGTAACTGTACCAAGGAAAGAGTGGAAAAAGCACTTGTCAGTGTTGGTGAAAACGATTTAAAAGATATGATTGCAGACGGTAAGCCGATAGAGGTGAACTGTCATTTCTGCAATAAGAATTATTCTTTTACCATTGCAGAATTGCAGGAGATGTTAAAACGCGCAAAGCGCAAATAGATGGGAAAATATTAGGATTTCACAGAAAGGCGGGAATCATTATGGTAGACGGATTTGTAAAATGTGCGGCAGCAGGCATTAAAGTACAGGTGGCAGACGCGGTATTTAATGCAAAGCAGATTATGGATAAGGCAAAGGAATGCGCAGCCAGAGGAGCCAAAATTATCGTTTTTGGTGAACTTTCAGTATCGGCAAGTACCTGTGGGGATTTGTTTTTTCAGCCCAAACTGATTTCTGCATGTGAAGAGGCGGTAAAAGAGATTGCAGCGTTTACAAAGGACAAGGATGCGGTTTTATTTATAGGAGTTCCCTTTGTAAACCGTGGCAAATTGTATAATACGGCAGTTGCAATTGCCGGTGGTAAGATTCTTGGAATCGTTCCGAAAACCAATATTTCCGGAAACAGTGATTTATGGGATGCCAGATATTTTACGCCGGGAGATACAGCGGTTGCAGAAGTTTCCTATGCGGGACAGACCACTTCTTTTGGGCTAAATCAGTTGTTTGAGACAAAAGACGGGCTTTGTATCGGATGCGAGATTGGACAGGACTTGGAAGCCATGATTAATCCGGGCACATACCATGCAATGGCAGGAGCCAATATAATAGTGAATCTGAATGCTTCCTGTGAGATGGTGGATTGTATGCAAAGACGCCGACAGGCAGTGCTTAGCGCAAGCGACAGATTGCTTTGCGGTTATGTAATGGCATCCGCAGGCGAAGGTGAGTCCACTCAGGACGGTGTTTTCGGCGGTCATCATTTGATTGCAGAGAACGGATTACTTTTAGCAGAGTCACAGCGTTTTGTAAATGATACTATATACAGTGATATTGATATCAGCCGTATAGCAGCCGAACGCGTTAAGAATACTTCCTATATCAGTGCGGGTTGTGAGGATTATAACAGGGTAGAGTTTGCACTTGCCCTTACGGAGAATACATTGGACCGTGTATTTGCATCTTCCCCATTCGTTCCAAAGGATGAGGCAAAACGTATAGCCCGTTGTGAAGAGATTTTCGCAATTCAGGCCAATGCATTGAAAAAACGTATGGAACATACCAAATGCGGCAGTGCCGTAATAGGAGTATCCGGTGGATTGGATTCTACACTGGCAATGCTTGTAATTGCCAAAGCATTTGATTTGCTGGGCTTAGATCGCAGTAATATCCGTGCGGTGACGATGCCTTGTTTTGGAACGACGGACAGGACTTATTACAATGCCTGCCTTTTGACAAAGGCACTTGGCGCGACTTTACAGGAAGTGGATATTAAGAAGGCGGTAACACAGCATTTGAATGATATCGGACAGGACATGGACAACCATGATGTGACTTATGAGAATGCACAGGCAAGAGAACGTACCCAGGTGCTTATGGATATTGCCAACCAGTGTAACGGTATGGTTATCGGTACCGGCGATTTGTCAGAACTTGCACTGGGATGGGCAACCTATAATGGTGATCATATGTCCATGTATGGTGTAAACGGTGCGATACCTAAGACTTTGGTAAGACATCTGGTGCGTTACTACGCGGATACCTGTGAAGATACAGAACTTGCAAAAGTGCTTTTTGATGTGCTCGATACACCGGTGAGTCCGGAATTATTACCTCCGGTTGACGGTGTAATATCACAGAAGACCGAAGATTTGGTGGGACCGTATGAACTCCATGATTTCTTCCTGTATTACATGTTACGTTGCGGATTTTCCCCGGCGAAGATTTACCGTATTGCAAAACTCACGTTTGCAAATGAGTATGATAATGCAACCATATTAAAATGGCTTAAAAAATTCTACTGGAGATTTTTCTCCCAGCAATTTAAACGTTCCTGCTTACCTGACGGACCAAAGGTCGGCAGCGTAGGAGTATCCCCTCGAGGAGAGCTTCACATGCCTTCCGACGCGTGCGTAACAGCCTGGATAAATGAGTTGGAGGGGCTGGAATAAAGATGGGGCAGGCGCCAGCGGCCATTATGTTAGAGGTTAGGGCATCGGCAGTCCTTGCCGGGTGAGCCGTCGCGCAGGGGTTCCCATAAACTTTTTTAGATAATGCGTAGAATGTCTTGTCTGCCTGGTTTTTCCCATGGACACTGTTTGTCCCAAATTGTCTGAGAAAGAGGGCGGGCGGCACAGGGGTTTTTTATTCAGGTTATACAATTAAAGATTATCTAACACTCGGCAAAGGTTCCATTCTTGCCGCTTCCGGTAAACTCGCCCCACTTAAGGAAAAGCAGAAAGCGCGTGTACGCGCAATAATTTATAATTCAAAAGCGCCACTGACATGCTAGCATGCCGATGGCGCTTTTTGAATTATTATGCTGCTATGCAGCATGTTCTGCTTTTCCTGTGGGGCTCAGACAACCCTCACGCGGCAAATGGAAACTTTGCCAAGTGAAGATAAACTAATAATTGTATAAAAGTCATGCAAAACCCCTGTGTCGCCCGCCCTCTTTCGAGTTTTTTTGGGACAGTGTCCAAGGGAATAAAACATACAGACATTAGACATTCTTGCATTATATAACTTGTTTATGGGAACCCCTGCGCGACGGCCCACCCGGCAAGGACTGCCGATGTCCAATTCCCTAACATAATGGCCGCTGGCGCCTGCCCCATCTTTATTCCAGTCCTTCATCACCATTTATCTCGGCCTGTTGTAATGCAGCGGTAATGGCATTGAGTAACACGGTTGAGGTGTATAAGTTATCCGATGAATATTCAATATTATCAATAGATTGATTCTCTAATATCTGTGTCGAAAGACTTTCCAGTGCCGGTTCCATAAGCGGATACATAACACTGACACTTTCGTCCATGTTCTGCAAATCTATGGAGAGGATGGCAGTTTCGTCCACGGTAACAGATAATTCGACATTGCTGCCGTTTAGGGTCATAGCAGTTGTATAGGTGCC
Organism: Lachnospiraceae bacterium; assembly: GCA_017621115.1. Next base: position 7,192 of record JAGATU010000090.1, on the reverse strand, counting down.
GGGAACATATACGGATGCGGAGTCAGTTGCTTCCTCTGGCTGCCCTTCTTCTTTTTCTCCCGACATAATAATTAAAAAGATAATGGCCAATATACCAAGAACCAGAAGAATTCCGGTATAGATTAATTCTTTCATTTTTAGTACAACTATTTTAGTTTTTCCGCTCATAAGACTTACTCCCTTGCATTTATACATCATATGCTGATACAATAGGATGTATTCCGAGAAAGTATGACGAAAAAGAGGAAGATTAGTATGAAAATTAAATTCACAAAAATGCACGGATGCGGCAATGATTATGTATATATTAACGGTTTCACAGAGAAGATTCCGCAGGAGCAAAAGCCTGATTTTGTAAGATATGTCAGCGATAGACATTTCGGAATCGGAAGTGACGGGGCGATTTTTATCAATCCGGCAAAAGAAGCGGATTTTGAAATGGAGATGTATAATGCGGACGGAAGCCGTTCGGAAATGTGCGGTAACGGTATGCGCTGCGTCGGTAAATATGTATATGATTACGGTCTGACTGATAAAACCGAGTTTAGTGTAGTAAGTGCGGGAAAGATTAAATATCTGACACTTACGATTGAAGACGGTAAAGCGGTGCAAATCCGTGTAAATATGGGCGAACCGATACTGGCTCCGGCAGAAATTCCGGTTATTGCAAACAGCACACCGGTTATGAATGAGCCGATTACAGTGCTTGATAAAGAATATGAGATGACCTGTGTGTCCATGGGCAATCCGCATGCGGTTGTTTTTGTGGAGGATACGGCTTCATTTCCGGTGAATGAAATCGGACCGTATTTTGAAAATCATGAGAAGTTCCCGAACCGTACCAATACGGAGTTTGTTCAGGTTGTAGACAGAAACCATATCAATATGCGTGTTTATGAGCGTGGTACCGGAGAGACGCTTGCCTGCGGCACCGGTTGCTGTGCCAGTGTAGTAGCCTGCATATTAAACGGTCTTACGGATGATACGGTATATGTAAATGTACTTGGGGGAACGGTTTTGGTAGAATGGAACCGCACCGAGAACCTTGTGTATATGACAGGTCCTGCGGTGACGGTATTTGATGGAGAAATTGTTATTTAAAAGAATTACGGTGTTTCCAGATAGTCAAGGAATGCCAGTGAATTGTCTACATTTGGGGCATTAAACATAATTGCAAAATAGCATTTGGTATTCGGATAACTTTGCGTAGATACGATTTTGGCTGCGTCCGTTATTTCGAGGGCGATGGCTTCTTCTGCGTCTTTGTCATCATCCGGATAATCATGCCATACGAGTCTGTCAGAGTATTTTTCCATTTGTTCCTTGGTAAAAACGGTGGACAAATCCATATAGTATCCGCCCTGTGCCATCTGCATCAGATAACTTTCATCAACAACGCAGACATCCACGGCGCCGGAAGCACATAGGACTAACAATTTTTGGATGTTTTCTGCCTCAAAAATGGTGGGGTCATCCACATTGATATAAAAGTCACTGATAAGGGAAGTCTCTTCTTTTTTAGGATTTATTGTAATTGTTTTTTCGTAGTCAGCCATAAATTCTTCGTTTCCTACATTAGGAAATGCATTCACCAAAACAGCTTGAAGAACGATATCTTTTTGGGTAACTGCATCATATATCATGGATATAACTATAATAAGAACAGCAAGTCCTGTAAGTGCGTACCATTTATAATAGTGAAACAGATGCAGGATGAAAGCCTTCATTCCTTTTTCGTTCTTTACTTTTAGATGCTGTTCCCGTATTTCGTCAAATACTGAATTTCCATTTGCCATAATGGTTTCCTTTCTGTAAAAACATGTTCTGTGTACCATCTTAAAAGGAATCGGATTGGGTGTCAACGAAAGGAATATAAAGAGATGTTAAAATTTTCTAAAATTTGAAAATTGTTTTGCTTGAAACTTTTAGAAAGATGTGATATTTTAGATAAAATCAACATGTATATTTGGTCTTATGAAGGATAATACAGAAAGGTGAAAAGGAAATGAACGATTCAGTGATTGAAGTATTGGTAGATCAGAAGACAACGGTTGGAATTAAAGTTTTGAAGATTGTACTCATCGTAGCAACAGTACTCATGGCATTATGGGGAGTGCTGACAGGTGCGGTGTCATTAATTATTGCGGTGCTTTTGGGAGTAGCCGCTTATTTTGTAGGTCAGCGTACGAAGGTGGAATATGAATACGCCTATTTTAATAAAGAAATGGACGTCGATGTAATTTATTCGATGGAGAAAAGAAAACGTGTGAAGACTTTTGATATGACAAAGTTAGAAGTGCTTGCACCGGCTTCTTCCTACCATTTGGACGAGTATAAGAACCGTAATTACAAGGAAGTTGATTACAGTTCACGCAAGCCCGAGAATGCACAGAATGTGTATGTAATGTACATCGGCGGAATGGACAAGGTTATTTTTGAACCGACACCGGAACTTGTAAAAGCAATTGCCAATATCGCACCACGTAAAGTATTTACGGAATAGTGCGCTATTATATACTAAAAAGAAAACTATAAGAAGGAGAGATGAAAAAATGGGTCAGATTATCGGCGAAGGAATTACATTTGACGACGTACTTTTAGTACCTGCTTATTCTAACGTAATTCCAAATGAAATTGATGTTTCTACGTATTTAACAAAGAAAATCAAATTAAACATTCCGCTTATGAGTGCAGGAATGGACACGGTAACAGAGCACAGGATGGCTATCGCCATGGCCAGACAGGGTGGTATCGGTATCATCCACAAAAACATGTCTATCGAAGCGCAGGCAGAAGAGGTAGATAAGGTAAAACGTTCTGAGAATGGTGTTATCACGGATCCGTTCTCATTGTCTCCGGAACATACATTAAGAGATGCGGACGACTTAATGGCTAAGTTCCGTATTTCCGGTGTGCCGGTTACGGAAGGTAAGAAATTAGTCGGTATTATTACAAACCGTGACCTTAAGTTTGAAACAGACTTTACTAAGAAGATTAAAGAATCCATGACTTCCGAAGGTTTAATCACCGCTAAGGAAGGCATTACACTCGAAGAAGCTAAGATGATTCTTGCAAAAGCAAGAAAAGAAAAGCTTCCTATCGTTGATGATGATTACAACTTAAAGGGATTAATCACTATCAAAGATATTGAAAAGACAATTAAGTATCCTTTGGCTGCTAAGGATGAGCAGGGAAGACTTCTCTGTGGTGCAGCTGTTGGTATTACAGCCAATGTACTTGACCGTGTGGAAGCTTTGGTAAAAGCAAAAGTTGACGTAATCGTACTTGACTCTGCGCACGGACATTCTGAAAACGTACTCCGTTGCGTAAGAATGATTAAAGAGAACTATCCTGATGTTCAGGTTATCGCAGGTAATGTTGCAACCGGTGAAGCGACAAAGGCTCTTATTGAAGCAGGTGTTGATGCGGTTAAGGTTGGTATCGGACCGGGTTCTATCTGTACCACACGTGTTGTTGCAGGTATCGGTGTTCCTCAGATTTCCGCTATTATGGATTGCTACGCTGTTGCTAAGGAATATGGTATTCCGATTATCGCAGACGGTGGTATCAAATACTCAGGTGATATTACAAAGGCTATCGCAGCCGGCGGTAATGTTTGTATGATGGGTAGTATGTTTGCCGGATGTGACGAAAGCCCGGGAACATTCGAATTATTCCAGGGTAGAAAGTATAAAGTATACCGTGGTATGGGCTCCATCGCAGCTATGGAAAACGGAAGCAAGGACCGTTATTTCCAGACCAATGCGAAGAAACTTGTTCCGGAAGGTGTAGAAGGACGAGTTGCATACAAGGGTCTTGTAGAAGATACCGTATTCCAGTTACTCGGCGGTCTTCGTTCCGGTATGGGTTACTGCGGATGTCCTACAATCGAAGAGTTGAAGGAAAGAGGCAGATTCGTTAAGATTTCTGCGGCTTCACTTAAGGAAAGTCATCCACATGACATCCATATTACAAAGGAAGCTCCTAACTATAGTACAGATTCATAAAAACAAGCAAAAACTCCGAAATTTTTTCGGAGTTTTTTACTTGTACATGGTTTAATTAAATTAGTCCTTATGTTATAATATATACTCGAGATGAAACTGTATATGAATAGGTTCGTCCAATATTAGAAAGGGAGAAAAAGAAATGACCAATTTAGAATTACAGAAAAAAGCTCTCGATATCAGAAAAGGTATCGTAACAGCTGTTCATTCTGCCAAGAGTGGACATCCCGGCGGATCATTATCTGCAACAGACATTTTTACATATCTTTACTTCGAAGAGATGAATATTGATCCGGCCAACCCAAAAGCAGAAGACCGTGACCGTTTTGTATTATCAAAGGGACATGTTGCACCGGGCTTATATTCCACACTTGCTAACAGAGGATATTTCCCGGTAGAAGATTTAAAGACACTCCGTCATACAGGGTCTTAGTTACAGGGACATCCTGATATGAAACATATTCCGGGTGTTGATATGTCTTCAGGTTCTTTAGGACAGGGCTTATCATGTGCAGTTGGTATGGCACTTGCCGCCAAACTTCAGGGTAAAGACTACAGAACATATTGTTTATGTGGTGACGGTGAGATCCAGGAAGGTCAGATTTGGGAAGCTGCTATGTTTGCAGGACACCGTAATCTAGACAACCTTGTAGTAATCGTTGATAACAACAACCTTCAGATCGATGGTAAGATCAGTGACGTTTGTTCACCATATCCTATCGACAAGAAGTTCGAAGCATTCAACTTCCACGTAATCAATGTGGACGGTAATGATTTTGATTCCTTAAGAGCTGCTTTTGAAGAAGCAAAAGCTACTAAGGGAATGCCTACAGCAATCGTAGCTAAGACAATCAAGGGTAAGGGTGTATCCTTCATGGAAGACAATGCAGGATGGCACGGAAAAGCACCTAACGATGATGAATATGCTACTGCTATGGAAGAACTTAACAAGGAGGGTGAAAGACTATGTCAGATGTAAAGAAAATTGCAACCAGAGATAGTTACGGTAATGCGTTAAAAGCATTAGGAGAAAAAGCAGAAAACCTCGTAGTATTGGACGCTGACTTAGCAGGTGCTACAAAGACAGGTGTGTTTATGAAAGCATTCCCTGAAAGACATATTGACTGTGGTATCGCAGAAGCGAACATGACAGGTATCGCAGCAGGTCTCTCTACTTGCGGATATGTTCCTTTTGTTTCTACATTCGCTATGTTTGCATCAGGCCGTGCTTACGAGCAGGTTCGTAATGCAATCGGATATCCTCATTTGAATGTTAAGATCGCTGCTACACATGCAGGTATCTCTGTAGGTGAAGACGGTGCTACACATCAGTGTAACGAAGACCTTGCTTTAATGAGAGAAATCCCGGGTATGGTTGTTATCAATCCTAGTGATGACGTAGAAGCTAAGGCAGCTGTAGAAGCAGCTTACAATTACTATGGACCTGTTTACATGAGATTTGGTCGTGCAGCTTGTCCTGTAATTAACGATACTCCTGATTACAAATTCGAAATCGGTAAGGGTATCACACTCCGTGAAGGTAAAGACGTTGCCATCATCGCTACAGGTATTGAAGTGGCTTACGCGTTAGAAGCAGCTGAAATGTTAGCAGCAGACGGAATCGAAGCTACAGTAGTTAACATGCATACAATTAAGCCTTTAGATAAAGAATTGGTAGTTAGCGTTGCTAAGGATACAAACAAAGTATTCACAGTAGAAGAACACTCTATCATTGGTGGTCTCGGTAGTGCTGTTGCTGAATGCTTATGTGATGAATATCCATGCAAAGTTACACGTATTGGTGTTAACGATGTATTTGGTGAATCAGGCCCTGCAGGCGAATTAATCGCTAAGTACGGTCTTGACGGTAAGTCTATCTACGAAAAAGTTAAATCTGAGATGTAATTAGATTAGTATATGAAGTGATAGTTACGGGCGCAGTGATGTCACTGCGCCTGTGGTATACACTTCGGAAAGAGGTATAGAATGAGTACAGCTATGAAGTGTATATCAGAGGGAAAAGCAGTTTTAGGTATCGAGTTTGGTTCTACAAGAATCAAAGCGGTACTGATTGATGAGGATTATAATCCAATCGCGTCAGGTGCACACGATTGGGAGAACAGACTTGAGAACGGTATCTGGACTTACAGTCTTGATGATATCTGGACAGGTCTTCAGGATTGTTACAGCAAACTGGTTGAAGATGTTAAGGAACAGTATGGTATTACATTGACCAGATTTGCAGCTATCGGATTCAGTGCCATGATGCATGGTTATATGCCGTTTAACAAGGAAGGAGAACTCATGGTTCCGTTCCGTACATGGCGTAATACTTTGCAGGAGCAGGCTTCTAATGAATTAACAAAGTTATTTAACTTCCATATTCCGCAGAGATGGAGTATTGCTCATTTGTATCAGGCTATATTAAATGGCGAAGAGCATGTAAAAGATATCGATTACATTACTACATTGGAAGGTTATATCCATTGGAAATTAACAGGCAAAAAGGTGCTTGGTATCGGTGAAAACTCCGGTATGTTCCCAATTGATTCCGATACAAAATATTACAATAAGAAAATGATCGCACAGTTCGATGAACTGGTAGCGGACAAAGGCTTCCCATGGAAATTGGAAGACATTATGCCGGGCGTACTGGTTGCCGGCGAAGATGCAGGCGTATTAACAGAAGAAGGTGCTAAGCTTCTTGACGTTTCTGGTAACTTAGAGGCAGGTATTCCTTTATGTCCTCCGGAAGGGGATGCAGGAACGGGTATGGTAGCAACCAATGCGGTGGCTAAGCGTACAGCCAATGTTTCAGCAGGTACATCTTCTTTCTCCATGGCAGTACTTGAGAAGGATTTATCTCAGGCATACGATGAAATCGATTTAGTTACCACTCCTACGGGAGCGGCGGTTGCAATGGTTCACTGCAACAACTGTACTTCTGATTTGAATGCATGGGTTAATATTTTCAAAGAATTTGCAGAGAGCTTTGGTATGAAGGTGGATATGAATGAATTATTCGGCACTTTATATAACAAGGCTATGGAAGGAGATGCGGATTGTGGCGGATTACTCGCATACAACTATTTCTCCGGCGAGCATATTACAGGCTTTGAAGAAGGACGTCCTTTATTTGTCCGCAAACCTGACAGCAAGTTTAACCTTGCCAACTTTATGAGAGT
>JAGATU010000089.1 GCA_017621115.1 Lachnospiraceae bacterium | reverse complement strand
TGTTTCGGTAATTCTACATTTGCCGACAACGGCGATAATAACCAGTTAGCAAAAGCCATTGGCGCACGCTTTGATGCCACTGTAGTCAACTGCGGTTTCCCGAATTCCTACCAATCCATTAAGTTCGTGGAAGAAGGAAGTTCTTTCCCTGAAAACGGACTGAGCTTATATCCGGTAACAAATGCACTTGTAAACGGTGATTTTTCAGAAGTAGATGCCGCTGCCGCCGAATCTTCCGATGAAGCAGTGGCAAAAGCCGAATACTTAAAAACCGTAGATTTATCCACTGCCGACATGGTTGTTATCATGTACGATTTAAGCGACTATATCGACCACCGTCCGGTATACGACCCGGGTGATACCGACAACCTGCTTACTTTTGCCGGTTCCCTCGAAGCCAGCGTAAAACTGATTCAGGAAAAATATCCATACATCCGAATCGTCGTTCTTTCGATTCCTGCCAGTGGTAAAACCATCGACGATTTCTACGTGGACGGTGATATCCACGATTTAGGCAACGGTACCTTAACCGATTACTTAGGATACGAAGCCAATATTGCAACTTCCTGCGGTATTTCCTTTATTGATACCTACTTTGGCGTTATTAATATCGATAACCGCGACGAATATCTGGTAGACGATTATCATCTGAATGAAGCCGGATGCAATGCGATTGCGGACAGGATGAAGGAATTGATTATTTTGAATCAATAGTACCCATCTGCGTGCCTTCCAGCGTTATCGTGGAAGCTGCCATTGAAAGGGCATAGTCAAGCATCCTATCTTCACAATTTTCATAAATAGCTTTGCAAAGCCCTGCTACCATAGCATCACCTGCGCCCTGTAAACTCCGGACAGCAACCGGAATTGCCGGGCGCTTTTCTATACCTTTTTTGCTTATAAGCTCCGCTCCATCACATCCAAGCGACAAGCAAATATAATTAATATCCATTTTTAGAAGCTCATTAAAGATGTCTTCCGATACCTTTCCAAAAGTCTTCGCAAATTCTTCTTTGTTAGGCTTAATCAGATAGGGGCCTGCTTTTATACCTTCCAAAAGCAATTCACCGCTTGCATCCAGAATCACTTTTACGCCTGCCTCATTTGCCATGGAAGTCATAACCGCATAGATATCCTTATTTACTCCGGGCGGCACGGATCCACTGAGAACAAGAATCGATGCATCTTTCAATTCTTCGCCCAACATTTTCAGGAGTTTGTCCACATCTTCTTTTGTCACCGGCATTCCTTTTTCATTGCATTCCGTCATCTCTGATTTGGATTCATCAAAAAGTTTGCGGTTTACACGAAGATGTCCGTCCACTTCCACAAAAGAATATGGTATCTGCTCTGCGTCCAATTTTCCATATAACTTGTACAAATCTTCTTTATAGGCAAATCCCATTGCTTTTACCGGAATATTAAGATGCTTGAGCCCGACTGCCACGTTAATACCTTTACCAGCTGCTTCTTCGATTGCTTTTTTTACAATATTCGTAGCACCCACTTGAAAGGTGTCGTAATATTCCGTTCTGTCGATACAGGGATTCAATGTCATCGTTAAAACTTTTTTCATGGGCAATACTCCATTTCCAATCTTTACAAATTATGATACACTATATCCAGATTTATTAAAAGGAGTTACAACATGTGGATTGCCGATAATTGGAATGATTACGAAGTTTTAGATACATCAACAGGCGAAAAATTGGAGCGTTGGGGGGACTATTTACTCGTGCGTCCCGACCCGCAGATTATCTGGGAAAGCGATAAGAAGAATCCAGGCTGGCGCAAAATGAACGGACACTATCACCGTAGCAAAGCCGGTGGCGGCGAATGGGAGTTTTTTGATTTGCCTAAGGAATGGCAGATTAGCTATAAAGATTTACGGTTTAATTTAAAACCTTTTAGTTTTAAACACACAGGACTTTTCCCGGAGCAGGCAACTAACTGGGACTGGTTTTCAGATATTATTAAGGACGCCCTTGTTAAGAATCCCAACAGACAGATTAAGGTACTGAACCTCTTTGCCTACACAGGCGGTGCAACCCTTGCCGCAGCCGCAGCAGGCGCTGCTGTCACCCATGTGGACGCTTCCAAAGGCATGGTTACCTGGGCAAAAGAAAACGCTATCTCCTCAGGCCTTGGCGAGAAGCCTATCCGCTGGCTTGTGGATGACTGCATGAAATTTGTAGAGCGCGAAATCCGCCGTGGCAACAAATACGACGCCATCATTATGGACCCTCCTTCCTACGGAAGAGGTCCGAAGGGCGAACTTTGGAAAATAGAGGAATCCATTTTCCCATTTATCAAATTAACAAGTGAGATTCTATCGGACGATGCACTGTTCTTCCTTGTGAATTCCTATACCACAGGATTACAGCCGGCTGTATTGTCCTATATGATTAACCTAGCAATTGTCGATAAATTCGGAGGTCATGTGACTGCCAGCGAAATCGGATTGCCGGTTAAAGACACCGGACTGGTGTTGCCATGTGGTGCATCGGGAAGGTGGGAGAAGTAATATACAGTTAATAATGCAAAAATAACCCCGGAAAATAAATTCCGGGGTTATCTTATTCAATGACATTCTGTTAATCACTTTTAAGATGCACCTGCCATCTATTCTACTGTTTCCTCATCTTCTTCATCAAAGTAATAACTATCCTCTGATTTTTTCTTAAAGAAACGGATTCCATATACAATTGCGATTACTGCAACAGCCGCTACCATTACGATAATTACGATTGTAAGCCAAAGCGGCATGCCGGTTTCTGCTTTGTCTTTTGCTACAGTCTCTATAGCAATTTCTTCTTCCACTACTGCTTCTGCTACTTCCTGCGGTGGATTCGGATCCAGCGAATTATCTGCAACTACAATCGCATAATCAGAAGCATGTTCCATCAGAAATTCTGCCGTTCCGTCATCTGCAACAAGCGAAGCTGCAATAAATTCCATTTCAGAAGTTGCCGGGTTGTAGTAGAACAGGTTTGCATATTTACCCACGTTCAATCGGTTAACAGGAACGGAGAGTTTTGCTTCGAATTCAAACGGTCCTTCATGCGATAATGACATCAGGATAATCGGATTCTCCTGCGGAAGTGTTGTAATTACTTCTTGTGGAATCTCTGCCTCGTTCATCTTAACTTCCATGTTTACATTAATGCTATGAATATCTTCCACACCTGACAAATCAAGACTCCATTTCACATTATCAGCCATTACCAATTCCAGTTTACGATTGGTATCGGAAACAATTGCAAGTTTATCCTTATTCAACATTGTGGAATGCTTCATGGTAATCTTAATCGCGTCCGCTGTTTCTTCCACAATATCTTCTTCCTGTGCAGTTCCTTCCGATTCATCCTCTTCTACATTCTGAGGTGCAACATTCTGCGTCTGTGTATTATCCGCAACCTGATTATCTGTACTCTGACTATCTGCCTGAGGTTCAATCGGAATCTCTATTATTACAGGAGCAGTTTCCGGTTTAGAAGGAGCAAGAGATGTCACGAAATTCTGGATAGCTCCGAGAAGTCCGCTGTTTTCATCCTTCGAATCATCTGAAGAAGGATTGTCCTCGTTCTTATTGGAATTATTATTATCCGGAGTTACGGTATTACCATTATTGTTCTCATCATTTCCCGGTGTACTCGGAGTCGTATTGGTGCCATTTCCGGAACCTTCGTTGCCGGCATCCTCACTATTGGTATCATCTCCATCACCCGGTTCCGTATAACCGCAGCGCTCACATTTACCATCTTTTATATCATGTCCAAGAGCATTTCTGTCTTCCGTATAGGAATCACCGCAATCACAGATATAAGTTGCCACGCCGGCTTCCGTACATGTCTCCGTACTTCCCGAAAGTGTATATGAATGTGTATGTACCGAAGGTTTTTCCACCTTATAATCGCATCTCGTACAAGCATCATCCACCATATTGTGGCCTAATGCACTTCTCTCTTCGGTATAGGATTCACCACAACCGCATACATAAGTTGCCACGCCGGCTTCCGTACATGTCTCTGTACTTCCTGAAAGCGTATACGAATGAGTGTGCACAGGCGGCTTCTCAACCTTGTAATCACATCTTGTACACGCCCCATCCACAAGGTCATGTCCAAGCGCAGCAATTGATTCGGTATAAGTATCTTCGCAATCACAGGTGAATTTACGGATTCCCGGACTTTCGCACCCCGGCTCCAGCGTTACTTCTTCCGCATATTCATGTGTATGTGGGCCAACAACTATAGGAATCTCCACCTCATATGTATCCTGACAGCGGATACAGGTATAGGTTCTGATACCCGGAATCAACATAGTTGGCTCCTGCGTAACTTCATTTGTATATTCATGTCCTAAGGCCTCCTCTGCAACCATTTCCGTTGCTCCGCAGATGCCGCAGGCACGAGTCATCTCACCATCATTTACGCAATCCGCATGAGTTCCCTGCCAATCGCCGAACTCATGAGTTTTGCAAACTACTTCTACCGACAAAGTAATATCTTCAAGAATCTCATAATTTACTTCGTCCACGCAGTAGGAAGCCCCATAACTGTAGGTGCCTACCTTCTTAGGAAGTATCTCGGACGGATTATCCCATGCATAACCGCTTGGAAGTGCCACGGAACTAAGTTCATAACCCGCCACTGTAGATAATCCGCTTGGAAGAGAAAGGCTTGCGCTATCTACAACTGCTTTTTTAACCGTTACCGGAACCGTAATGGTAACCGGATTGTATTTACTGCTGTCCGGATTATAAACCACGTTATAACCATTATTCTCTACCGTAGGAACAATATCGGTATCCACCCATGAAAATCCTTCCGGCAACTCAACCGATGATAACTTCTGACTATCTGAATAAGTCACTTCAATATCCGGTATCTCTATCTTAGAAATCTCAATATCAGCCTTAATAACCGTTACCTGGCAGGTAGCAGTGGTCGCCCCTTCCGCATTTTCCAACCGTTTACAGGTAATTGTCGCCTTACCCGGGCTGATACCGGTTACAACACCATTTGAATCAACCATTGCTACATTGGTATCCGAGCTTGTAAAATCCATTGCAACAGAAGTATTTAATGAACCGTTAATATACGAATGCAGTACTGCCGTACCGTTTACCGGAAGATTGTCCAGCGTTGAAACATTCAATGTAATCTTCTCTTCACTGCCGGGCTTAGTACATGCATAAGAAGGCATATTGCGGTATACCGGAATTCTAAACACAAAAGCAGAATCCACAATTCCGGCATTGGAATACGCTCTGTATGTGGAAAGCGCTTCACTTTCAGGTGCTGCAATATTCTGCATATACTGATGCCAACAAACACCGTCATAACTGCTGTCTACATCAAATTTCTGCAGATACAAGGTGTCCTGCCCTCTGTGGATATAACTGTTTGATAAAAATGCCGAACCGCCGGATAAGGAACGCATAGGCGTAGTCCATCCCATTTCCCTTGCCTTGGTCAAACCGGTCTGCAATTCTTTTTCCTGTGTATTACCACTGGCTCCGATATTATAGTGATTGTAAAGACCTTCAAATCCCGGATATTTGCCGGAAATCATCTGCGAACCGTTAACACCCTGTTCCTGGCGTACACGTGCCGCCATTAAAACCGGACTGAGATTTCTCTCTGCGGCAATGTTCATAAATGCCTGTGCATACGAAATACTTTCTCCCGGAACCATACCGTCCATAAAGGTTCCCTGTACCACTTTCTGCACAGATTCGACTGAATGATAGGAACGGTTGTACGTAAGCTGTTCAAACTGGAAAATCAGTTTCTCACTCAATGCATTACGCGGGTCCAGATAATATTTTATAATTCCGTCGGATGCAATTGACCAAGATTTGCTGTAATAACCGTCTTTCCATGAATCCAACGCACCATTATTACTAACAAGACTTCGGTCTGCCTCGCTCTGGACATTTACAACATAGTTCCAATCAAGGCCGGTTTCCATCTTAACAAATTTCCAATTCGGATGCTGTTGCTTTAACCTGTACAACGCATCCTGATAGGACTCCGGAAACTGATCCACATCGGCATAATTGATCCCTGCAGAACGGAACATTCGAAACATCTGTCTGGAACGGACATGCATGCCCTCCCATTCAATCAATCTCTCATCCGAAAAAGCAAGAAACTCTCTCTGTATATATCCCGAAAGATCACCACCGTCATAACTATATGTAACCTGATACCAAATATTATGCCCCTTATCCTCACCGACACCGGTAATATATACCTGCTGTCCGGACGAAATAGAAGCCACATCTCCACTGTTGCTGTCAGGCTCCGCCTTAATTGTATAGATATCTTTCAAATATAAAAGCGCCGGAATCTCTCTTTCCGCTACCAGTTCCTGCAATGAACGTTGCGCTTCCTCCACATCCACCAATACGGTTGATGCTTCCACCACCTCCTGTACTTCTCCTGTATCAGAAGTCGCTAAAGCAGTAATGGAATTACTAACCACTACAAGTAGACATAATATCAATGATAATATCTGTTTGCTGACTCTTTTTTTCATTCGTACCCCTTCTTTGCATTACACTTTACATAACACCATCAGTAACCGAAAAAATAGTACATATATGTTACATTATAGCAATAATACACAAAATATAGAAGAGGAAAATAATGAGAAAAAGCAGATTTTCCTGTTTTTTTGTAGAAAAACCTGCTTTTTATAGTTTACATAACGCCATTTATTCTATTGATTTTCATTTTATGTGGAAAAAACTTTCACATACCGGCTTCCTATTTCCAACCACTCACCGTTTACAAGATGTATTTTCCGATGCTTTATATCAACTTCAGTTATATACTCACGGTTTACCAATACCCCTCTGGCACAACGGAACAACTTATCTGTTTTAACCTGTTGCAAAATATATTCGATTGGTTTCTGTGACACGGCAAATTCCCCGCCATCGCGTAAATGGACATGCAATGCCCTGTTGCTGCTTTTGGCATACAGGAAATCTTCCACCCGGATTACATAGCGGATATTGTCTATCCGTAGCAGAAACTCATTATCCAAATCCGCCAGGCAGGACATCACTTTTTCTCTGAAGTAACATCCCAGGTCCAATGTTCCCTTTTTGCTTCTTAATTCGATATAGTGACTGCTCGGATCCACATAGGATATGAAGTCGCGATTGACTATCGTCGAACGGTTGCACAACTGT
>JAGATU010000088.1 GCA_017621115.1 Lachnospiraceae bacterium | reverse complement strand
CCATAGCCGATACCGCCAGTTGGAGGCATACCGATTTCTAAGGCATTCATGAAGTCTTCGTCCGTTGTATTAGCTTCTTCATCACCGGCTGCAAGTGCTGCTTCCTGTGCTTTGAAACGTTCTCTCTGGTCGATTGGGTCGTTTAATTCTGAGTATGCGTTACACATTTCCCAACCATTCATAAATAACTCAAAACGTTCTACATAGTTTGGATCTTCCGGTTTCTTCTTTGTTAAAGGAGAAATTTCGATTGGATGATCCATTACAAATGTAGGCTGGATTAAGTGTTCTTCTACATATTCTTCAAAGAATAAGTTGAGGATGTCACCCTTCGTATGTCTTTCTTCAAATTCTACATGTTTTTCTTTTGCAATGGCTCTTGCTTCTTCTAATGTAGTAATCTGTGTAAAGTCTACATCTGCATATTTCTTAACCGCATCAATCATTGTGATACGTTCAAACGGCTTACCAAGATCCATTTCGATGCCACGGTAAGTAATAGTGGTTGTACCTAATACTTCCTGTGCAACATGACGGAACATGTTCTCTGTTAAATCCATCATTCCGTTGTAATCTGTATATGCCTGATATAATTCCATCAATGTAAATTCCGGATTGTGTCTTGTATCAAGACCTTCGTTACGGAATACTCGTCCGATTTCATAAACTCTCTCAAGACCGCCTACGATAAGTCTCTTTAAGTATAATTCAAGAGAAATACGAAGTTTAAAGTCTTCATCAAGTGCATTAAAATGTGTCTCAAAAGGTCTGGCTGCCGCACCACCTGCGTTAGAAACAAGCATTGGTGTCTCAACTTCTAAGAATCCCTGTCCGTCCAAGTAACGGCGGATACAGCTGATAATCTTAGAACGTTTTACAAATGTATCTTTTACGTCCTGATTCATAATCAAGTCAACGTAACGCTGACGGTAACGCATATCTGTGTTGGTCAGACCATGATATTTTTCAGGAAGAACCTGCAAGCTCTTGGATAAAAGAGTTACTTCAGCGGCATGAATGGAGATTTCGCCTGTTTTTGTCTTAAACACTTCACCTGTGATACCAAGGATATCGCCCACATCAAATTTCTTGAAATCTGCATATGGTTCTTCACCCACGCTGTCACGTGCCACATAGGACTGGATATTGCCCTGTAAATCCTGGATATTGCAGAAAGATGCTTTACCCATAACACGTTTAAACATCATACGGCCTGCGATGGTTACGGTCTTACCTTCCAACTCATCGTAGTTATCTTTGATTTCCTGGCTGTGATGTGTCTGATCAAATTTTGTAATTACGAAAGGATCCTTACCTGCTTCCTGCAATGCGGCAAGTTTTTCTCTTCTTGCCTTTAAAATCTGGTTTAAATCCTGTTCCTGCGGCTGATTATTCTTTACCTGTTCTCCCATTGTTTTCTCTCCTAGTTAGATCTCTGGATCTCTAATACTTTATACTGGAATACGCCTGCCTGTGTTTCTACAGATACAGTATCGCCTACTTTTGCACCGATTAATGCTTTACCAACCGGTGATTCGTTGGAAATCTTACCTTTTAAGCTGTTTGCTTCAGTAGAACCGACAATCTTGTAATCGCATTCTTCATTGTATTCTACGTCCAATACTTTTACACGGCATCCGATATTGATAGTATCAAGATCTACTTCCTCTTCTACAATAACTTCTGCATTCTTTAAAATCTTCTCTAATTCTTCGATTCTTGCTTCGATATCACGCTGCTCATCTTTGGCTGCATCGTATTCTGCATTTTCAGATAAATCGCCCTGTTCTCTTGCTTCTTTAATCTTCTGGGCAACTTCCTGTCTCTTATTTACCTTTAAATCCTGAAGTTCATCCTCGTATTTTTTGAGGCCTTCATAAGTCAGGATATTTTTCTTTTCTTCCATCTTCATTCCCTTTCCTTCTCCAAACTTGTTTTTTATCATTTTTTACCTGGATTGTAATACCCTCATTAACTACGGCATTATACCGATTTTTCACGATATTGTCAAGGAAAATGGGGATACTTGCATAGGTAATTTTCAATCTTTTCTTAAATATCAGGTCACGGTAGATACTATCATTACTAAAATCCAGCAAAATGCTGTCCCTTGGCAGCGCGCATACAACCGACGCTGCATATTTATCAGCCTTTTTTGATCCTGTATCTTTTTCTTTTTCCTCATCCGGATTCCCCGAAATAAAAAGTGTTTTTTTCTTTTCCGGCATCTGTTTCATATAACGCAACAGGTCTTTATAGGAAGAAAAAAACATTGGCATTAAGCCGTAATTTTCTTCCATTTGCTCTGCTACGTTTTCATACCGCTCGGGATTCAGAGTTATAACGGAAAGATAATTTCGGTTTTCAGACAACCGGTACAGAAATTCCGACAAATCATCACCATTATCCATAACTATCAGATGCTCGACATTTTTGCAGTTCTTTGCATATTGCAAAAGCATTGCCTCATATAATTTGGCGCGAAACTCTTCTTCCACACGGTATATTGGTTTTTCCTCATAATCTTCATATATTTCAATCCCAATATCCGTATCGAGTACATCCTCGTCCGCAAAAACTAACCGCATCATGGCGACGCGGTTATATTGTAAGATTTTATACCATTTCCTTTTCGGAAATTCATATTGTAAATAGTCTGCACCACAGCGGATCATAATTTTTTCCATATCCATTTGTATGCAGGTTTGTACCGTTCTATTCGTTCTGTCAGAAATTTATTACTTGCTGTTAATCTCCTCCAAGCGCTTATTCGGAATCTCCTCTTTATAAGCAAGGCTTAGTAACGCCTCTGTTTCATTCGCAGCGTTATAAAACCACATGGCTGCTTCCGCGTAATCTTTGCAATCATAGTAAAACTGTCCTATTTCGCAGCACATCTCACTGCATCCGCCAAGCACCGTTACTTTCAGGGCATACTTGAAAAATCCAGCATTATCGCCCTTTGTGCGGTAATACCTTGCAAGCACACAGGCGGCCTGCTTTAACTCATCCTCATCAGCGGCTTCTTCCACCCATTGCTTAAAGAACTCTTCCGCTTGTACAAAATCGGATTCTTTTCCGGCGATAAACAGTTCTTTTGCATAAATTTCACGAAGGCGCTTAGAAATCGTTTCCCCATTTGCCACCATTTTTGCAAAAATCTGTAAATCCCTGCCACCATGGTTTCCATGCGGTTTGTGGATAATCTCAATATCGCTGTCATATACAATCGGACTAAGTGTAACTGCCTCATGTATTTTTTCACGCCATACAAACTCGCGCAGGCGTTTATAGAGTTTCGGACGGTATTCCTTATCGAAACTGTAAATCGTATTATTCTCAAGTTGATTGCAGTAATACATCTGGACAATTTCAATCTCCGGAAGAAGAATTTCCTTCAACTGCAAAAATTTGGCCTGATTTTCCTTATCGAGTCTTTCGTCCGCATCTGCGCTGTAAATATAATCCATGCTTGCTTTGGAAAAAGCAAAATTTCTGGCTGCCGAAAAATCATCCACCCACTCAAAATCGTATACCTTGTCAGTGTACTTATTTGCAATTTCTTTCGTTCCGTCTGCGGAACCGGTATCTACAATAATGATTTCATCCGCAATGGATGTTAAGCAATCCAGACAGCCGGCCAGATTCTTCTCTTCGTTTTTTACAATCATGCAAACACTTATTGTCATACCGTTCCTCCTTTATCAGAAATGCCATTACCATAACTTGGTTATACAAACACTTTTTCCATAATGGCTAAAATATCATCCATAGTTTCCATTTCGTTCATTTCTGCCCTAAAACGACTGGAATTCGGATATCCTGCACTGTACCAGGCAATATGCTTGCGCATCTCTCTAATTGCTGAATACTCACCCTTATACACAACGGAAAGCGTCGCATGCTTCACTATGGTATCTTTTATCTGCTGTGGCGTAGGTTTTTCACATTTTTGTCCCGTCTCCATAAAATGAGCCAACTGCCGGAAAATAAACGGATTGCCCTGTGCAGCCCTTCCGACCATAATGCCGTCGCATTTTGTATATTCAAGCATCTTTTTTGCACTGTCTTCGTCTACAATATCTCCGTTTCCGATTACAGGAATGGAAACCGCATCCTTCACCCGGGCAATAATATCCCAATCGGCTTTTCCGCTATAATACTGTTCCCTTGTCCTTCCATGCACGGCTACAGCCGCCGCACCGCAAGCTTCTGCAATCTTTGCTATCTCCACAGCATTCACATGGTTTTCATCAAATCCCTTGCGGATTTTGACGGTGACCGGCTTATAAGTGGATTTTACAAGTGCCGTTACTATTTCTTCTACCAGTTTGGGATTTTTCATAAGGGCTGAGCCTTCATGATTGTTAACAACCTTCGGAACCGGGCAGCCCATATTCACATCCAGTATCGCAAAAGGACGCTCCTCAATACGCTTTGCCATCTCGCCCATAATCACAGGGTCAGAGCCAAATAACTGCAGGGACACAGGCCCTTCATCGGGATGAATCTCCATCAACAAGTCCGTATTCTTATTATTGTAGTAAATGGCTTTGGCGCTGATCATTTCCATGCAGACAAGGCCTGCGCCCTGTTCTTTGCAGAGTAAACGAAAAGGCAGGTCAGAAACACCTGCCATCGGAGCCAATATAATGTTGTTCGCTAACTCGACATTGCCGATTTTAAGTTTGTTCATGGGTTACTCCGTTCGGGGTTGTGTTCTGCTATCCCTGTGTACGACACGCTCTCGCTCCACTTCACATGTAACGGTACTAAACTCGACTACGTCTCGTTAAGTGCCGACGTGTTCAGAGGGTCGTGTACAGGGATAGCAGAACACAACCTTGAGCGTAGCAATACATAAACCAACTTACTCGACATCTGCGAGTAAGTCGGTTACATCTTCGTGTAAAAAAAGAACGCGATAATATAATGATAATGATTGTAATAGTTCTTGTTTTGTATCTCTTATCTTACGGACAAGTAAGCCACTTCCAATCTCATCGTATAAATAGTCTTCAGGTGCGGCGTCGGTTTCTAACTCCAGGGTGCCGTCTTCGTCGAAGCAGATGGTGAAAATGCCGCCGACTTCTTCTGTAAAAAGGACACAAATGATGTGGAGTTCTTCTTTGATGGACTCCGGAATCTTATCGAATTCTTTATTGAAATAATATTTCTTTTCGTATGCGTTTGCACCGCATAATACTACTTTTTCCATGTTGTTTACACATATCCGTACAAACCGCGGACGGATACTTCTCCTGCATATACTTCTGTTATACTTCCGTCAGCAAGTTGCACCAGCAACTCACCTTTGTCATTAATACCTTTTGAAATACCGGCAAACTCACCCTTCGGGTCCAACACACGAACTTCTTTATCACAGCTGATTAACCAAGTATTGTATTCATCCGCAAAAGCTTCCAAAGTTTCATTCTGAAGGAACCTGTCATAATACTGTTCAAATTCTGCCAAAACTCCCTGTAAAAGTTCTTCCGTAGATAATACGACATTACTCCCTAAGAAGAGAGAAGTAGCCACACCCTGTAAATCATTAGGAATTTCCTTCTGTCCCACATTAATTCCGCATCCGACAATAACAAAAAACTTACCATCGGCATCCGGATACATCTCTGTCAAAATCCCACAGACTTTTTTATTATTAACCACAATATCATTGGGCCATTTAATCATTGCCGCAAAATTATAAGACTCACGCAACACCTTTGTAACAGCAAGCGCCATCAGCAAAGTAATCTGCGAAGCCTTATCCGGCAAAATATCCGGCCTTAGTAATAGGGAAAACAGCAGGCTGTCTCCCTTTTCGGAAACCCAGTTACGCCCTCTTCTGCCTCGTCCGGCAGTCTGCATATCAGCGCATACTACGGTTCCTTCTTCGGCCCCATTCATCGCCAATTCTTTGATATCCAGATTGGTGGAGCCCGTTATCTCTTTATGGATAATCTCTTTTCCGATCCAATTTGTACTATTCAAATTTTGCTCCCATAGTAGCTGCAATCACAGCCTTAATTGTATGCATACGGTTCTCTGCTTCATCAAATACGATGGATGCTTCCGATTCAAATACTTCATCTGTTACTTCCAGCTCATCAAATCCAAACTGGGCGCCTTTTTCAGCTCCAATCTTAGTCTTAAGATCATGGAATGCAGGAAGACAATGCATGAATTTCGCATTTTCACCGGCACGTTTCATTACATCTGCCGTTACTTTATATGGTGTCAAATCTTTAATTCTCTCTTCCCATGCTTCATCCGGCTCGCCCATGGATACCCATACATCAGTGTATACAACATCCTGATTCATAGTACCCGCAATCGGATCTTCCGTAAGCGTAATGGTTCCGCCGTTTTCTTTTGCAATTTCTTCACACTGTGCTACAAGTGCCGGATCCGGGAAATATTTCTTGTCGGAGCAAAGCGTTAAATGCATACCCATTTTTGCACAGGTAACCATCCAGGAATTCGCCATATTGTAACGTGCATCGCCCATGTATACGATACGGATGCCTTTAATCTTGCCAAAATGCTCACGGATAGTCAGCAAATCAGCCAGCATCTGTGTCGGATGGAATTCATTGGTAAGACCGTTCCAAACCGGTACTCCGGCATATTCTGCCAATTCTTCCACGATGGTCTGCTCAAAACCACGATACTCGATACCTTCATACATTCTGCCAAGTACTCTTGCAGTATCCGCAGTACTTTCCTTTTTACCAATCTGAGATGCCGCAGGCTCCAAATATGTAGTACCCATACCAAGATCATGCGCTGCCACCTCAAATGAACAACGTGTTCTGGTACTGGTCTTTTCAAAAATAAGCGCGATATTCTTGCCCTGAAGCACATTCATGAGCTCGCCTTTTTTCTTTTTCTCTTTAAGCATTGCTGCCAAATCTACCAAATACAGAATTTCTTCCGGAGTATAATCTAAAAGTTTTAAAAAATGACGTCCTGTTAAGTTCATATTGCTTCCCTCCGCAATCATAAAAAATAATAGATTTCTATTATATAATATTTTTTTACGTATCACAACAAAAAACTCCGCACCAACTTGGTACGGAGTTCTTATAGAATATCTAATTATTTCATAATCTCTTTTGCACTTGCTGCAAGACCTGCTAATCCCTGAATCTCAGAAGGGATAATAATCTTGTTGGCAGGACCTGCTGCCGCTGCCTTAAATGCCTCAAGTGACTGCAATTTAAGAACAGCTTCGTCTGCGCCTGCATCTTTAACCATCTTAATACCGGTTGCTTCCGCTTCCTTCACAAGACGGATACCTTCTGCTTCTGCTTCTTTCACTTTACGAAGAGCTTCTGCCTGACCTTCTGCTTCTTTGATGCGCTTTTCTTTCTCAGCTTCCGCACGTAAGATTGCTGACTGCTTCTCAGCTTCTGCTTCAAGGATTGCTGCTTCTTTCTTACCTTCTGCAACGGTTACGCTTGCTTTCTTTTCACCTTCCGCACGTGTAACGGCTTCACGACGTTCACGTTCTGCTTTCATCTGTTTCTCCATTGCATTCTGGATTTCTGCAGGAGGAATGATGTTCTTTAATTCCACACGGTTAACTTTGATTCCCCATGGGTCTGTTGCAATATCCAAAGATGCACGCATCTTGGTATTGATGGTCTCACGGGATGTAAGTGTCTGGTCAAATTCCAAATCACCGATAATATTACGAAGTGTAGTAGCTGTTAAGTTCTCGATAGCCATAATCGGATTCTCAACACCGTAAGTATATAACTTCGGATCTGTAATCTGATAGAATACGACTGTATCGATTCTCATTGTTACGTTATCTTTTGTAATAACCGGCTGTGGAGCAAAGTCAACAACCTGCTCTTTTAACAAAACTCTCTTAGCCACCTTATCAATGAAAGGTGTCTTAAAGTGAAGTCCTACAGACCATGTGCTCTGGTACGCACCAAGTCTTTCCACTACATATGCCTGTGCCTGAGGCACGATTTTGATACAGGATAAAACAATCCAGATAATTAATAACAAAATAATAATTGCTGCTATAGCTGCTCCCATTTTACAACTCCTCTTTTCTTTCTTCTACTATTAATTTTACACCGTTTATGGCTACGATATACACAACCGCGCCTTCCGGAATCGTAACGTCATCGGATGCAGACCTCGCGGTCCATTCCATACCGTTAACCGTCACCTGTCCCACTGCCTTCAGATTATTAATCTCTCCTGTTACAATGGCCTTTTTACCGACAATGCTCTCCGCATTCGTCTTCACTCTGTCCACATTAAAATAACGCACGGCAATCGGTCTTGTAAAAACAATTAACACAACCGACACTACAACGAATGCTGCGATCTGCACAAATGGAGGAACATTCAGTGCCGCTAATATTCCGGCTACTAATGCACCACCTGCAAACCACAATGTAGTAAGTCCCATAGTGGCAACTTCAATTACCAAAAATGCTACCAAGAGGACAACCCAGATCAAAATCCAATTCATAATGTCACCCCTTTTTCCAAATTGGTACTATCATACACCATTCTATTCTTAGATGCAATCTTCTCGTAAAATGAAATGATCTACCAATGCTTTCAAGTTCTGAGACTGTGCAGACAACTCTTCACTGGTAGCCGAGGTTTCTTCTGCTGATGCTGAGTTATTCTGTACTACTTCCGCAATCTGTTCAACTCCCTGCTGCACCTGAACCATAGTCTCAGCCTGCTCTGTAGACTGGGCACTGGTCGTCTGTGAACCCTGTGCAAGTTCTTTGATACCATCCATTACCTGTTCCAATGCTTCTGCCGTCTTAATCGTGATTGCGTTACCCTGTTCCACTTCTGCAAGCGATTTGGCAATCAATGTACGTGTATTAACTGCTGACTGTGCACTGTCTGCCGCAAGCTTACCAATCTGGTCTGCTACTACTGCAAATCCACGACCTGCTTCACCGGCTCTTGCCGCTTCAATAGAAGCATTTAAGGATAAGAGATTGGTCTGCGCTGCAATATCTTCGATTTCTGCAATAATGCTCTCGATTTCATTGGAAGTCTCAGAAATTCTCTCCATTGCCTCTGTAAGGAGTTTCATTTCGTCGCTGCTTTCCTGAGCCACTTTTACAAAATGCTGGGCATTTTCATAAGCATCTGCTGCAACTCTTGCGCTGTCCTTGGAAGCTAATGTTACATCTTCGATTGTAGCTGTTAATTCCTGAACGGATGCCGCCTGGGTAGTTGCACCTTCTGCAAGCTGCTGTGCACTCTGTGCAAGCTGTTCAGCACCCAT
>JAGATU010000087.1 GCA_017621115.1 Lachnospiraceae bacterium | reverse complement strand
TACCAAAAAGACATTGTCCTCTTTTCTGGCTTTGGATTTGCGGTTCCACGTCACCAGCTCTTTTACCTGTTTATTTGTAATCACTGTTTCATACCTTTCAAAAACGATCCCTCAGACCGCTACAACCACATTTATAATGAAGCTGATAACAGTTTACTTATCTGATACTGATAATCCGGAATATCCTTCTGCATAGCAAGCGCTTCATCAATATCAAAATCCACAAATTCGCCATGCTGATAACCTACTACACGGTTGGTCTTTCCCGCACAGATGATATCTGCCGCATAAGCTCCCATGATGGACGCATAAAAACGGTCCTTACAGGTCGGGCTTCCGCCTCGTTGCATGTATCCTAAGATAGTGGCTCTTGTCTCCATTCCGGTAGCCGCTTCAATACGCCTTGCCATGGATGTGGAATGACCGATACCTTCCGCATTAATGATAAGATGATGTGTCTTACCTCGTTTACGGTTACGGATAATATTATTAATAATGTTCTGCTCGTTATAATCGTATTTTTCAGGAAGAAGAATATCCTCCGCGCCGTTGGCAACACCGCACCAAAGCGCTATATAACCGGCATTTCTGCCCATTACTTCAATAATACTGCATCTTTCATGGCTGGATGAAGTATCACGCACCTTATCAATGGCTTCCATCGCGGTATTAATCGCTGTATCAAAACCAATCGTATAATCGGTGCACGCAATATCAAGGTCAATGGTTCCCGGAATACCAATCGTGTTGATTCCCTGTTTCGAAAGCGCCTGGGCTCCACGATAAGAACCGTCACCTCCGATTACAACCACGCCGTCAATTCCATGCTTCCTGCAAATCTCAGCGCCCAGTTTCTGGCCTTCTTCCGTCGTAAATTCCATACAACGTGCCGTTCCTAAAATTGTACCGCCGCGCTGGATAATATCTGACACACTGGAAGCCTGCATATCAATGAATTCTTCATTTAATAAGCCCTGAAAGCCTTTTTTGATACCCTTGACCTGCACACCGTTTGTCAGTGCCTTTCTGACTACCGCACGGATTGCCGCATTCATACCCGGTGCATCACCGCCACTGGTTAAAACACCGATTGTTTTTATTTCTTTAGACATTTTTTCTACTCCTATCATAGTTAATGACCGCCTCATTAACACAGGTATACTATATCATACCATACGTTATCCATTTTAATTCATTTTATAGCGGTTTTCAACTAAGATTACATTACTTTTACATTGCCCTCACCAAAGCGTGCCTTCAATGCATCCAAAAGTTGCTTGTCCGCACGGACATTTTGATTCGGCGGAAGTTTCTTCATCATACGCGGTTCTTTGATAAAAATACCCACTCTGTCCCTGCCTTCGGATGGTGCTAAAATTGCATCCAATTCCGCCGCCAGTTTCTCATATTCTTCTTTGGTTGCGAACTGAATCCAGAGTTCACGCGGGATATCTTCAAATGCAATTACGTCCTCACAAATTAACTTACCGTCGCGTTCTTCCTCTCCCGAAATGCGTCCTGTCAGGAATACCTTCGCATCTTCCGAAAGCAGATTTCCATACTTGCTGTACGTCTTCGGGAAAACAATTACTTCTATATTACCAACCAGATCTTCAACATTTAAAAATGCCATAACCTGTTCGTTCTTGGTGTATTTGATTTTCTTTTCGGAAATAAGACCACCGATAGTTGCTTTGGCGCCGTCCTGCGCACGCATAAATCCGGTTTCTTCATCTACTATAAAGTCCGCTGTGGTATTAGTAATGTTTTTCTTCCACAAAGGCTCATATTCTTCCAGCGGATGTCCACTTACATAAATTCCCAACACTTCTTTTTCAAATGCAAGCTTCATCTCCTTGGAATACTCTCCGACATCCGGAAGTTTTATATCAAATTCTTCCTTCTGGTCCTCGGACACAATATCAAACAAGGACATCTGACCCGCCATATTGTGCTTCTTATCATTTACAATACGGTCCAAAATCTGAACATAAATGCTCATAAACTGCTTTCTGGTGCCGCCAAGGTTATCAAAAGCCCCTGCTTTAATCAGATTTTCGATTACACGCTTATTCAATTCGCCTTCCGCATTACGGGAGATAAAATCTTCCAGATTCTTATAATCCCCACGCACCATACGCTCTTCTACTATTTTCTCAATAACCGGTCTTCCTACACCTTTTATTGCTGTTAAAGCATAGCGGATGGAATTGCCCGATACCGAAAAACCGCTCTCACCCTGATTAATGTCCGGAGGCAAGATAGCAATTCCCATATTTTTGCAAGACAAAATGTATTCCGATACCTTGGAAGAATTATCAATAACACTTGTCAAAAGTGCTGCCATAAACTCTACCGGATAATAGTATTTCAAAAAGGCTGTCTGGTACGATACCACCGCATAACAGGCTGCATGGGACTTATTGAATGCATACTTGGCAAAATCCATCATCTCATCATAAATCTCGCCGGCAACCGCTTCGGAAATACCCTTCTGTAAACATCCCGGTACATTTTCTTCTTCATTACCGTATACGAAGTTCTTACGCTCCTGCTCCATGACATGCTGTTTTTTCTTACTCATGGCACGTCGCACCAAATCGCTTCGGCCAAGCGTATAGCCGCCAAGGTCACGCACAATCTGCATAACCTGTTCCTGGTATACAATACAGCCGTATGTCGGTGCCAGAATCGGCACCAGCTCCGGACAGGAATATACAATGTCTTCCTCGCTGCTGTTCTTTCCTTTTATATACTTCGGAATAAAATCCATCGGACCCGGACGATACAGGGAAATACCCGCAATTACATCTTCCAGGCTCTTTGGCTTCAATTCCTTCATGAAATTCTTCATGCCACCGCTTTCCAACTGGAAAATACCGTCCGTTTTACCGGTTCCGATAGAGGCAAGCACCTGTTTATCGTCATAATCGATATTATCCATATCAAGGCTAATACCTTTTGTTCTTTTCACGTTTTCTACGGCATTCTTAATTACCGTTAATGTACGCAGTCCCAAAAAGTCCATCTTAAGAAGACCCAGTTCTTCCAATGTCGTCATAGTAAACTGTGTCGTAATGGAACCGTCGGAACCTCTGGAAAGCGGTACGAACTCATCTGCCGCTTTCGGACAGATAACAACACCGGCTGCATGCATCGAAGTATGTCTTGGCAGACCTTCCAATCGTTTTGACATGTCAATCAGGGTTTTTACCTGTTCTTCCTGCTCGTATAATTTTCTTAAATCTGGATTTAACTGCAACGCGCGATCAATTGTAATATTCAATTCATTCGGAATCATCTTGGCAATTCCGTCTACATACGCATACGGCAAATCCATAACTCTTCCGACGTCACGAATTACACCTTTGGCTGCCATGGTACCGAATGTAACAATCTGAACAACCTTCTCAGCCCCGTATTTACGGCCAACGTAGTCGATTACCTCCTGTCTTCTCTCAAAACAGAAGTCAATATCAATATCCGGCATGGAAACTCGCTCCGGATTCAGGAAACGTTCAAATAACAGTTGATATTTAATAGGATCAATATTCGTAATATGCAAACAATATGACACAATACTTCCTGCCGCCGAACCTCGTCCCGGGCCTACCGGAATATCATGTTCTCTCGCATAATTGATAAAATCCCATACAATAAGGAAATAATCCACATATCCCATCTGACGGATGGTTGATAATTCATAATCCAAACGTTCACGCAAGGTTCCGTCGTCTTCCGGATATCTCTCTTTTAATCCCTGTGAACACAATTCATTCAAATAACTCCAGGAATCATAACCTTCCGGCACTTCAAAATGCGGTAATTTAGTAACGCCGAATTCAATATCCACATGGCATCTGTCCGCAATCTTCTGCGTATTCTCAATGGCTTCCAATGCATATGGAAACAACATACGCATCTCTTCTTCGCTTTTTACATAATACTGTCCGCCTTCATAGCGCATGCGGTCTTCGTCACTAAGTTTCTTGGCTGTCTGGATACAAAGCAGAATATCATGAGGGAGTACATCATCATCATATGTATAATGGACATCATTGGTAGCAACCAACGGAATATCCAGTTCCCTACTCATGGCAAGTAATGCTGAATTAACACTTCTCTGCTCCGGGATACCATGATCCTGCAGTTCCAAAAAATAATTCCCCTCACCAAAGCACTTCTTATATTTAAGCGCACACTCTTTTGCCTCCGCCATCATTCCTTTTTGGATGAATCTCGGCACCTCTCCGGCAAGGCATGCAGAAAGCGCAATAATTCCTTCGTGATACTTCTCCAAAACCTCAAAATCCACACGGGGTCTGTAATAATATCCTTCCGTAAAACCTTTGCTGACAATCTTTACCAGGTTGGCATAACCGATATTATTCTCTGCCAACAATACCAGGTGATGGTATCTTTCCTCACCACCTGTGGTCTCTTTATCAAAACGGGAGTTTGGCGCAACGTACACTTCACATCCGATAACCGGATTGATTCCTGCTTCTTTGGCCGCACGATAAAAATCAATTACACCATACATAACCCCATGATCTGTAATTGCCGCACTATTCATGCCAAGCTCTTTTACGCGCTTTACATATTCTTTAATTTTATTGGAACCGTCTAACAAACTGTATTCCGTATGAACGTGTAAATGTGTAAATGCCATAACTTCCTCCGTAAAATGTACATATATCAATTATTTTACCACGTTTATGATAATTACTGAATATCAAATATAAAAAAGCCGCAACTCGCGGCTTTTTTGTGTTAAATCCAAATTTAACTAGATTATTTCTGCTATTGTAATGTCCGTTTCTTTGCTTAAATCAATAAAAGTCTCTCCACATTTGACAACCGGTCTGGATACTGCCTGTTTATTAATGAAAACAATCTTTCCAATCATATCATTGCTTAATCTTACACGGTTAAGCATATATGTATCTGCCAGTTTCTCCATAAATGTCATAATCATATGGGTATCATACTTCTGGATACCTTCTTTTTCAAACAGTTCAAATACTTCAAACGGAGATAATCCCTTACGATATACCCTCGGAGCCGTTGCTGCTTCATATACATCGGCTATCGCAACAATTCTGGCAAACTTATCAATATCATTACCCTTCATACCAATCGGATATCCGCTTCCGTCCGAACGCTCATGATGCATCAACGCCGCATTCTTAATATGCTTGTCAATCGGAAGTTCTTTAAGCATATTATATCCTTCAATCGGATGGGTCTTAAGTAAATCAAATTCTTCTTTTGTTAATCTCTCAGTTTTATTTATTATCTCATCCGGAATACGCAATTTGCCGATATCATGTAAAATACCACAGGTAAATGCCATGGCAGCTTCCTCTTCGCTCATTCCGATCCATTTTGCAATTGTATGGCAAATCATGGCTACATTAATACTGTGCGCATAAGTAATATCCGAACTCTGACGCATATTATGAACAATGTCAAAAACATTAAATTCCTTATGATCCGCATCAATCATAATAATAGCTTCATCTACTACCTGATTCACAGCATCCATGGTAACTTCGTTGCTGGCAAAGTCACTGATAACCGACTGCATAAGTTCTACCGTTTCATCAAATTCCTGATGGAATTCTTTGAACGCTTCACTGTTACGGACTTTTTCTGCATAAGACTGTCCAACTTCCGCTTCTTCTACCTTCTCTATTTCCTTAATTCTGACAAAATAGATATTATATATAGAAAGCCTGTTGATAATCTTCTCTGT
Organism: Lachnospiraceae bacterium; assembly: GCA_017621115.1. The sequence continues at coordinate 10,694 of JAGATU010000087.1, read as the reverse complement.
TAAAACAGTTCCTGCCGATAATACCAGCTGGTCCTGTCTGTTATATACATCCGTTGCAGCTATCATTCCCGGTTCTAAGTCTTGAATTCTAATCCTTTTCATGGCATCCTCATTCCGTACGAATTTTGTTGTAGGACTTTTGATGGTCCCATTACCCCTAATTTATCAGTTTTCAACTTAAATTATATATATATTAATGCATATTGTCAAACAATTATTTGCCAAAAATGGGACTTTTGGACTATTTTTTGTGACTATTTCAATATACTTGACATCTTTTTGTCCCTAGTGTATTGTAAATACAGATATCAGAACTTCATATTGCATACCAAACGCTGATTACGTTTGGTTTCTCTTATTCAGAGTGGTGGAGGTACAGAGGACCTGTGAAGCCACGGCAACCCCTTTCATGGAAGGTGCCAACCTGAGCGAGTACATCGAACAATAAGAGGATTTGTATATCAACCGATACATCCGCTTATTATGCTTAAGCGGAATTTTTTATTGTGCGGAACAAGTTCCGCACAATGCGCTCCGCGAGGATGCGCACTGCGCGCGTAAGGTAGTTTCTGCTATCGCAGCCGCGCTCGGCGCCGGAGTTTCGCTTGCGAAACTCTATTAACAAAAAGAAAAGGAGAAACACAAATGGAAAAAAGATTATTTACTTCCGAATCCGTAACTGAAGGCCATCCTGACAAAGTCTGTGATGCCATTTCTGATGCCATCTTAGATGCCTGCATGGCACAGGACCCAATGAGCCGTGTAGCCTGTGAAACGGCTTGTTGTACAGGTTTTGTATTAATTACAGGTGAAATTACAACCAATGCCTATGTAGATATGCAGAAGGTTGTTCGTGAAACCGTAAAAGAAATCGGTTACACAAAAGCTGAATATCGTTTTGACTGCAACAGTTGTGCTGTATTCGTAGCAATCGATGAACAGTCAGCAGACATTGCTATGGGCGTTGACAAAGCTTTAGAAGCCAAAGAAAACAAGATGAGCGAAGAAGAGATCGAAGCAATCGGTGCCGGCGACCAGGGTATGATGTTTGGTTATGCAACCAACGAAACACCTGAACTTATGCCATATCCAATCTCACTTGCACACAAATTGGTATTACAGCTTACAAAGGTTCGTAAGGACGGAACTCTTTCTTATTTAAGACCGGACGGAAAGAGCCAGGTATCTGTAGAATATGACGAAAATGACAAACCGGTAAGATTAGAAGCTGTTGTATTATCCACACAGCACGATCCTGATGTAACACAGGAACAGATTCATGCAGACATTAAGAAATATGTATTCGACCCAATCCTTCCAAAGGAAATGATTGATGCAGACACTAAGTTCTTTATCAATCCTACGGGACGTTTCGTAATCGGTGGACCTCACGGAGATGCCGGTCTTACAGGACGTAAGATTATCGTTGACACATACGGCGGATACGCTCGTCACGGCGGCGGAGCTTTCTCCGGTAAAGACTGTACAAAGGTTGACCGTTCTGCTGCTTATGCTGCACGTTATGTTGCAAAGAACATTGTTGCAGCAGGCCTTGCTGACAAATGTGAAATCCAGTTATCTTACGCAATCGGTGTTGCACAGCCTACATCCATCATGGTTGATACATTTGGAACAGGTAAGCTTTCCGATTCCAAGTTAGTAGACATCATCCGCGAAAACTTTGATCTCCGCCCGGCCGGAATCATCAAGATGTTAGACCTTCGTCGTCCTATCTACAAGCAGACAGCTGCTTACGGACATTTTGGCCGCAACGATCTTGACCTTCCTTGGGAGAAGACAGATAAGGTTGATGCATTGAAATCATATTTGTAAAAACAATCGGCAACAAAAAATCCCTCACATCATGTGAGGGATTTTTTATCCTATTCTCAATTTAAATTTCTGCAATTCTCTTGCTGAATCAACCTTCTCAATCTGCGCACCGAGACTACGCAATTTCACTTCAAAATCTTCATAACCACGCTCAATGTAGCGGATGTCATCTATCGTAGTGAAACCTTCTGCCACAAGTCCTGCAAGAACAAGTGCTGCGCCTGCTCTTAAGTCAGGGGCTGTAATACTTGCGCCTGTGTATCTGGAAACACCGTCAATAATGGCCGTATTGCCTTCTACTTTGATATTGGCTCCCATTCTTGTCAATTCGTCAACATATTTGAAACGGTTCTCAAAAATACTCTCCGTTACGATACTGGTTCCGGATGATAATGCAAGTGCCACCGTAATCTGCGGCTGCATATCCGTCGGGAACCCCGGGTACGGAAGTGTCTTAACATGTGTGTGTGTCAGAGGCTTAGCTGCAACAACACGCACTGCATCATCGGATTCTTCTACTTCACATCCGATTTCCAATAATTTGGCACTGATGGATTCCAAATGTTTCGGGATGACATTCTTAACAGTAACATCCCCTTTGGTTACTGCTGCCGCAAACATAAATGTACCGGCTTCAATCTGGTCCGGAATAATCGCGTATTCGGTACCATGGAGTCTTTCGACACCACGCACACGGATTACATCCGTACCGGCGCCTTTGATATTGGCTCCCATGCTGTTTAAGAAGTTGGCAACATCTACTACATGCGGTTCCTTGGCCGCATTCTCAATAATAGTAACCCCTTCTGCCATAATGGACGCAAGCATAACATTAATAGTTGCACCGACAGAAACCACGTCAAGATATATATGATTACCTTTCAACTCATCAGCCTTGGCAATGATCATACCATGCGCAATATCTACCTTTGCACCCAGGGCCCTAAATCCTTTTAAATGCTGGTCAATCGGACGACTTCCGATGTTACAACCGCCCGGAAGTGATACTTCCGCCTGCTTGTATTTACCGAGCAATGCTCCTATCAGATAATAAGACGCTCTGATTTTCTTTATGTAATCATCCTCGATTACATGTCCCTTTACGTTCTTAGCACTGATTCTGACCGTATGACGATCCACACGTTCCACTTTTACACCAATGCTCTCCATTGCCTGTAACATAACATTTGTATCACGTACGTCAGGCATATTTTCAATTAATACCGGTTCATCCGTCATAACTGCAGCCGCAAGAATAGCTAACGCTGCATTCTTGGCACCGCCGATTTCCACTTCGCCGACTAACGGATTTCCACCTTTAATCACGTACTGTTCCATTTTATCTCCACTATGCGGCACAAAAACTGATTGATATCACTATTCGTACCACTATATCTATATCCAAAAATCAAATTAGCAAAAATCTACTCTTTATAGTATACCATATTCTCGCGTTTTGTAAACACGGGAACATTTGTACTATGGTACTTTATATCTATTGTAGATATTTCAATGGATTAACAGCCGTACCGTTTGCACGGATTTCAAAATGCAGATGCGGTCCGGTGCTTCGTCCGGTATTACCGCTTAATGCAATCTTCTGCCCCTGCTTAACTGTCTGTCCTGCAGATACCAGTACTTTATTCAGATGCGCATATCTGGTCTCCCATCCGTTTGGATGGCGGATATATACAACATATCCGTAACCGCTTCCCCATCCTGCCTTGGTAACCGTACCACCGCTGGATGCATATACTGCCGTTCCTCTCGGAACTGCCCAGTCAATACCCTGATGATATGTGGACGCCCCTTTGGTAGGTGCTTTTCGTCTTCCGAAACTTGAAGACAAACGGCCACCCGAAATCGGTTTGATATAGGTAGGCGGAATCTTTGTACCTCGTTCCACAATCTTAGGAACTGCCTGCATTACTACATCTTCTTTTACAATTTCTCGCGAAATCTCTTTATCATTACGATACGATATCACCGCAGCGACTTTTCTGAAACCGGCTGACGGCTCCTGTAAAGTCTTCTCCTGCGTGGTATACCATTCATCGTTATCAACATATATAATCTCTTCGTCGTATTCTTCTTCGTAATACAACTGTTCTTTTCTCTCTACGGAAAGAGGTGGTTCCGGCTGGGTAATAATAATCTCCTGACCCACGCGGATCATACTGAGTTCGTTTTCGATATCATCATTCAACTCAATGATCTTATCCATGGCAATATCTACCTTCTCGGCAATCTGAGAAAGTGTATCACCGGACTGTACTTCATAGATGGCATTCTTCTCTTCCACGGAAGTAATCTGCTTTATTGCATCATCCAAAGGGGTAAGTTCATCTTCCATCAGATATGTTTCTACAACCTCAATGGAATCCCCGTAGGAAAGTTCAATCAGACCATACTCAAAATCAGAAAAATCAACCTCTCCGTCATCTGCAACTACTGTTGCAAGAGCATCCTCAACATGCGCCTCGAATCCGGCATCCGGGAAAGGTTCCAGCTCCGGTGCCTTTTCTTCCGCATTATCCACGACAATTGCCGTAAGTGCATTCAGCTCCCTTGTCGGGTCCATAACCAAATCCACAGTATATCTCCGGTTATCCTCATACATATCCAAGGCTGCCTGCAACACCTGCTTTACCTCTTCAGAGTTTGCAAGATTAATAGTATAATCCTTAATCTTAAGCGTATAACCTGCCTTTAAAGTATTGCGCGAACTATCCCTGATAATGCTCTCCATTTTTTCGCGCAAAAATTCATCCGAATCAATAGTGGCAAATAATGCCTCTTCGCCTCTTACAGAGAGCTTGGTCTCAACATACACCATCTCTTCTGACTCTGCGGCCACCGCCCGACGTGCATCCCATAAAAGCTGCTCGATGTCGGTATTTTTCCCGCAGGTTCCCACAATCTTATCGTTCAGGGAAATATGAAATAAATTCTCCCCATCCGGTTCATAGGAAACATAGTGTGGCAGAAACAATATATTAATAAATGCGATAAAAACCGCCGTACGGATAAATGTAATCCGCAGGCGTTTATGGTATTTCGTAAAAAATCTCATACTGGTTCACTTTTCTTTGTAACATTTTCGTAACATATCAATTCTAACAGCATTTTGTATGCTTGTAAAGCCCAGTATTTTACGGTATCATGAACTCAGAAAACACCCAAAATAGTCAGAATATTTTTGTATAATACAGAAGGGAGGCCGCTGATGGAACCGATATTTTTTCATATTGATGTAAATTCCGCATTCCTAAGCTGGACAGCTGTTGAGCGGCTGGAACAGGGGGATCCGTTGGACCTGCGCCTTATCCCTTCCATTATTGGCGGCGACAAAGAAAAACGGCACGGAATTGTACTCGCAAAGTCTGTTCCTGCCAAAGTTTTTAATATACAAACAGGGGAACCGATTGTTAAGGCTTTGGAAAAATGTTCCGCCCTTACCATTGCTGCTCCCGATCATGCTATGTACCAAAGGCGAAGCCGGATTCTTATGGATTATTTAAAAACACTGACCCCTGAAATTGAGCAGGTCAGTATAGACGAATGCTATATGGACTTTTCAAGCATTGTCAATCAGTATCCATCCGCCATTGATGCCGCCCACCTGATAAAGGATACCATATATAATACCATGGGTTTTACGGTAAATATTGGTATCAGCGACTGTAAAGTACTTGCCAAAATGGCTTCCGACTTCAAAAAACCTAATCTTGTACATACTTTATACCGCCACGAAATCAAAGAGAAAATGTGGCCACTTCCGGTTTCTTCTTTGTTTATGTGCGGCAAATCCAGCGTAGAAGAATTGCGCAAACTGGAAATCTTAACCATAGGGGATTTGGCATGTGCCGACCCGGATATTATTTCCCTGCATTTAAAGAGCCACGGCAGGCTTTTATGGGAATTTGCAAACGGGATTGATGATTCCAAAGTAGAACCCATCCATCCGGACGCGAAAGGAATCGGCAATTCCACAACCCTTGCCAAAGATGCTGAAGACCTTAGCACCATTCACGAAGTATTATTATCCTTGTCAGATTCGGTAGCCGCGCGTATCCGCAAAGCAGAATCCTTAGCATATATGGTCAGTGTAGAGGTAAAATACAATACTTTTGTCAAAAACTCCCACCAGACTACTCTTTCCACACCTACCAACACATCGGACACCATCTATAAAACTGCCTGCCGGTTATTTGATGAACTATGGGACGGTACACCGGTAAGACTTCTCGGTATCCGATGCACCAAACTTGTGGATATCGATGAACCGGTACAAATGAGTCTGATGGACTATGATTTTAATGAAAAAGATGAAAAAAGCAAAAAACTCGACTCTGCCCTGGATTCGATTCGCAAACGTTACGGTTCTTCGGCTGTAGTCCGTGGAAGCATGCTAAAAAATAAGTGAATCAGGCAATTGCCTGATTCACTTATTTTTTCTTCTGTATACTATACCCGAACTTACCTAAATACTCCCCGGTTGCAAAATACTGACCATGGGAATAAACAAGCGGGTTCGCTTTCTCAAGATGGAAGCCGCCCTTCTCATCCATATATGCCTCATCACAATGTACAGCTACCACATCCGCCAGAAACATATCATGAGAGCCAAGTTCTTCTACTTTACGCACCTTACATTCGATAGCCACAGGGCTCTCCTTAATATAGGGAACATTCACTTCACTTCCCGGCACCTTCGTAAGATTACACTTCTCCCATTTATCAACATCACGTCCACTGACTACTCCGCAATAATCTGTCTCAAACACCAAATCCTTAGTCGTAAGATTAATAATAAACTCGCCTGTACTGCGAATCATATCATAAGAATATCTCTCCGGTCTTACGGATATGGAAACCATTGGCGGATTGGTACAGACTGTACCGGCCCATGCAATCGTTAACAGATTGTCCTTCCCTTTACCGTCGCTGCAACTGACAAGCACTGCCGGTAACGGATATAACATATTCCCAGGCTTAAAATCAATTTTACCCATCTGTCTCTTCCTTAATATTTCTAGAATAACTTAAAGTTAAGCATCTGCATAACCTGAAGTGCCACTCCTGCTGCAACGCCAAGGAATGTTAAAATACTCATTACGATCAGGAAAACACTGCGTCCCTTCGATTTCTTGCCCTGCTCCTGAATCAACTTATGCTGTGCCTCAATCTGCTTCTGCTGTTCTTCCAAAAGCTTGGTTGTCTGTTCTTCCAAACTATTCCGGATTGCCGCCTGTACATTACGGTAAACCTTTACATTTTCCGTATGCAATGCTTCTTCCATCTTGGTAAATCCGGCAGTAAGAAGTTCTTCCTTTTCCGCAAATAATTCCTGAAGATGCTCTTTATCGGCAAATGTACCTTCCTGCAGAATACGGTTTACACGTTCCGCAGATTCCATATTCTTAAGATTAATCTGTCGCATCTCCTGTAACAGACTTTCGTAACTTTCCATTTTCTCTCTCAACTTTCGTGTCTCCTTTGCTTCTGCCGCCAAATTTGCCCGAATCATGTCTTGTGCGGAAAATCTTTGTGCAAGTTTGTCAATAAAAGTATCCATCCTACCCCTCCGTTTTCTCTCTGTACGCATTTTTAGTGACTTCTCGTTATTTCGACGCCCTCTATACTTTGTGCACTTTGCACAGTAAACACCTTGTCATTCTGTACATTTTATTGATTTTTACTATTGTTTACAGTTTGTTCATATTTTGTTCATATTCATCTGATATAGTTTATATATCAAATGAACAAGAACTTTAGATAAATTTTTTCATAATAGCCCAGGTGCTGAAAGGTGCCTGGGCACTCCTCATTTTATAGGCTGTTTATCCCGGATATAATGCTTCCTCCTTAGGGGAAGCATTTTCTATTATCCGCGTTTTTTCTCGTTCTGTTCCCGGATTAATGCCTGAATCTCATCATTTAAAGAGAGCATTCTGGCATCCAAATCCGATACCATTCGGGCACATTCCACCAATTCATCCGTAATATGCTGCGGCGCATCTGCTTCAAACTTATACCGTATCTTATGCTCAAGACTTGCCCAGAAATCCATTGCGACGGTTCTGATCTGAATCTCAACCTTCGTATCAACCTTACGGTCGGACAAATAAATCGGAACAGATACCAGCATATGATAACTCTTATATCCGCTTTCCTTCGGATTCTTAATATAATCCTTAACAGACAAAATCTGTATATCATTCTGATTGCTAATCATGTCCGCAATCCGGTAAATATCCGATGTAAATGAACAGATAACCCTGACTCCCGCAATATCATTCACATAGCGGACCATATTCTCGATCGTGGATTCATATCCGTGCCTTTTCAGTTTCTTAACGATACTCTCTGATGTCTTGATTCTGGACTTAATATGTTCAATCGGATTGTATCTGTGAACATGTTTAAACTCGTCATTAAGAATCTCTAACTTGGTACCGATTTCTTTAAGGGCTGCCGTATAGACCAATATAACCTCAGTCCAACTGGAAACCTGATCGGTCTCATCATAATTCATGTTCCCCATTGCTGCTCCTTCTTAGCTTCATTTTCCCCTACATCTTGCATAAAACCAGTATAGCATATTTTCATCCTTTTGTGTGAATTTTACACTTTTTTCATAATAATACATGTTATAATGGATAGACTAAGAACAAATGAGGTGATACAAATGAGAATCTGGGCAAAAGAATTCGCAGATAACCGCATGATGAAAGATATTGTTATTACCAACACTGAAAATGATACAAGGACCCATAAAGTTTTTAAGGCTCTGGACGAAGTATGCCGTGCCTTTGACCTTAGCACCCCGATATGGTTAGATTCCAATATTGCTGACTTTCAGCGTCATTCCAAAACAAGATTTACGCAGGATTCGTTTATGGAAGAGATTCCTTTTGACTTTTTGGAGTTCCATGTAATCGAGGAAGACTAGTACCCGATTTCTTAAGAATAAATTAATTGTATTTTTTTCCTTGACACCACCATTATTCAGCAGTAATATCAATATGTACTTCATGTAGTTTTGATTGCTACATGACAAGGTTTTTAGTGGAGGTGTCTATCTTATGCAGATTACGGTCAGAGATCCCGGGAGCGCATTAACCCATTTTATCGGTATGATGATGGCAGTTTTGGCTTCCATTCCATTATTGGTTAAGGCAGCCGTTTCGTCAGGGCGTTTATGCTTTATTGCCATGGCAGTTTTTATGTGCAGCATGATTCTGCTTTATGCGGCAAGTACCACCTACCATACGTTAAACTTAGGAGAAAAAGCACTTAAGATATTCCGCAAAATTGACCATATGATGATTTTTGTTCTGATTGCCGGTTCCTATACCCCGGTATGTCTGATTACACTAGGCGGACACATTGGTTATACTCTTTTGGCCGTTGTATGGGGCATTGCTCTTTTTGGAATTGTACTCAAGGCTTGCTGGGTTACCTGCCCCAAATGGTTCTCATCCCTTATCTATATTTCCATGGGCTGGGTATGCCTCGGAGTATTCGGAACCCTTTGGGATGTTCTTCCTCACGCAGCCTTTTTATGGCTTCTTGCCGGCGGTGTTTTCTACACAATCGGTGGTGTCATCTACGCCATGAAACTGAAAATATTTGGTGGCCGCTTCCCATTTTTCGGTGCTCACGAAGTATTTCATTTATTTGTAATGGCCGGCAGTATCTGCCACTTCATCTTTATGTTCCGTTATGTGGCATAACACAATGATAACAAAACGGTCCGACATTACTAAAATGTCAGACCGTTTTTATTATTATTCTTATATCTGATTAATTATTCTTCGTATCCGTTAGGATTACTGCTCTGCCATCTCCAAGAGTCTTCGCACATCTCTTTAATACCGTACTGCGCTTCCCAACCAAGCTCATCATGGGCAAGCGACGCATCCGCATAGCAGGTGGCAATGTCGCCCGGACGACGATCCTTGATGGAATACGGGATTGCAACACCTGTTGCATCCTCAAAATTCTTTACAATGTCAAGTACACTGTAGCCATGACCTGTACCAAGGTTATAAATCTTAAGTCCTGCATTTTCCTCGATTTTCTTAAGAGCTTTTACATGACCGTTCGCCAAGTCTACTACATGAATGTAATCACGTACGCCGGTTCCGTCCGGTGTATCGTAATCATCACCAAACACTCCAAGTTCTTTTAATTTACCGACTGCAACCTGTGTAATATACGGCATCAGATTATTCGGAATACCGTTCGGATTCTCACCGATAGTACCGCTCTTATGCGCTCCGATAGGGTTGAAATAACGAAGTAATATTACATTCCATTCATTATCTGCTTTCTGGATGTCAGAAAGAATCTGCTCAAGCATGGACTTGGTCCATCCGTAAGGATTCGTACACTGTCCTTTCGGGCACTGCTCGGTAATCGGAATCTGTGCAGGATCTCCGTATACAGTAGCGGAAGAAGAAAAGATAATATTCTTCACGCCATGTTGTCTCATAACATCCACCAATGTGAGGGTACCCGCAATATTATTCTGGTAATACTCCCATGGTTTCTGTACGGATTCACCAACCGCTTTTAATCCTGCAAAATGAATACAGGAGTCAATATTTTCTTTTTCAAATACGGCATTCAGACCTTCTCTGTCTAAAATGTCTACTTTGTAAAACGGAACCTTTTTGCCCGTAATCACTTCTACTCTCTCAAGGCTCTTTTCGCTGGAATTGGCAAGGTTATCAACTACTACCACATCATAGCCTGCATTCTGCAATTCCACCACGGTATGGCTTCCGATAAAACCGGCACCGCCTGTCACTAAAACCGCCATCTTAATTCTCCCTTTGTAACAAAATTATTTC
>JAGATU010000086.1 GCA_017621115.1 Lachnospiraceae bacterium | reverse complement strand
TAAATCAGAGAGTATTTTGAACATTCTTTCATCATCACGTCTTGTTGTCACATTCAGTTGTTCCATTTGTGCCACACCTTTCTGTTTTTAGTGATTTTTCAACTTTTAATTTGCAAAAGTGATTATAAAAAAGCAAAAAACTCCTTTCAAGCCACAATCACCGCAAGAAGAAACAAAAGTCTTTTCCAAACCTGTTTTTTTCCTACTCTTAGCGAAATTTCACAAAAAACTTGTCGTTTTATACAAAAATTTTTTAATTCGTCTGTATATTTTTTTTATTCGCATAATTGTACAGCACAAAATTTTGTGATAAAGTGTCTTTGTTAAGAAATTTTATTCATAACAACATTCCACACGAAAGGGAGATAATTAACCATGAAAAAGATTTACGAAGGTAAGACCAAAGACGTATACAGCCTTGAAAACGGCAATGTAATGCTCAAATTCAAAGATGACTGTACAGGAAAAGACGGAGTGTTTGATCCGGGCGAGAATTCTGTAGGTTTAACAATCGAAGGTATCGGTAAGGCAAACTTACAGACATCCATTCATTATTTTGAATTATTAAAAGAAGCCGGAATCAAGACTCATTATGTAAGTGCTAATGTTGAAGATGCTACTATGGAAGTTCTTCCTGCTACTGTTTTCGGTCATGGTTTGGAAGTTATCTGTCGTCTTGTTGCAACAGGAAGCTTCATCCGCAGATATGGCGAATACATTGCAGACGGTACTGTTTTGGAAGGCGGATATGTAGAATGTACATTCAAGAATGATGCTTTGGGTGATCCTCTCGTAACAGGCGAAGGACTTGCAGCACTTGGCGTTATGACACCTGAAATGTTTGCAAGCATGAAAGAACAGACTTTAAAGATTACAAAGATTGTTGCTGATGATCTTAAATCAATCGGTCTTGACCTTTGGGATATCAAATTCGAATTCGGTTACAACAATGACGAAGTTATCTTAATCGATGAAATCGCTTCCGGTAACATGCGTGTATACAAAGACGGACAGATTGTTGACCCTGTTGAATTAACCAAATTAATCTTAAACAGATAATACTTTTTCATGTTTCAAAAAACCGTCGGGACAAGCCCGACGGTTTTTTAATAGTCATTATACATTCTTTTCGTAAATGAGAAGAAGTCCCTTTAATAATAAATCATCATCCAGAATGACCTCTTTCTTGCAATACGGAACAATCTTCTTAGCAAGACCGCCGGTTGCAATAACCGTCGTCTTCTCTCCCAATTCTTCTTCGATTCTGTCGATAATTCCATCCACCGCACCGGCATTACTGTAAAGAACCCCACTCTTCATACAATCGATGGTATTCTTCCCAATAACACGCTTCGGTGCCTCGATCGCAATACCGCTGAGCTGGGAAGCTCTTGATGTTAACGCATCCAACGCCGTTCCGACACCCGGCAAAATCATACCGCCGATAAACTGCTTCTCGGAATCAATTACCGTAGCCGTTGTTGCTGTTCCCATATCAAAAATAATCATTGGGACCGGATACTGATTAATACCTGCTACTGCTGCAGCAATCAAATCGGCTCCTATCTGTCCCGGATTATCCATCTTAATGTTCAATCCGGTCTTAATGCCCGGTCCAAGTACAAAAATTTTGGCATCTTTCCCGAATACTTTTTCGCTGGCTAACTTAATAGCGGTTGTAATCTGCGGAACAACAGATGAAATAATGCATCCTTCAAAATCAGATTCTTTTAATTCGTATAAATCCAAAACCGTCTTAATATCCAATGCATATTCGAGTTCTGTCTTGGTATGAACCGTAGAAAGTCTCTCAATAAAACGGATTTTACCATTATCGCTGCAACCGATTACAATATTTGTATTTCCAATATCCAATGCAAGTATCATATCTAATCTCCTATTATGCTGTTATTCTTCAATGTCCTTTGCTAAAAATACATAGAACACTTCTTCATTATACTCATTTGTCACCAAATGTCCATAATCGTGCACATGCACTATTTTACCGGTCTTAGTAACAATGCGGTATCGTACGGAATCGAATGAATTATTCTCGCTGTTCTCAATCTGACGCTTAATTGTCTCCGTTACACGTGTGTAGTCGTCCGGATGTACAACACCACGGAATGTATTATTGGTTAAGCGTTTAAATTCTATTTCATCATCGCATTCAAACATACGTAAGAGTTCTTCATTGGCGCAAATAATCTTCTCTTCCGAATCGTTACGATAGATAAAGAAAGCTCCCGGGAATATAGACAGGATGTTATTAACATCGAACATGCCCTTATCATTTTTGTAGAGGAAATTGATTCTGTCTACAGTCCATGTCTGATGAATAAACTCCATAAACTGCTCAAATTCAACCGGTCTGGAATAATAATATCCCTGATGATAATTAGCCGAATACTGTCCGACGAAATCCTTGATTTCCTGGTTCTCAACACCTTCCAAACATACATCCAGCCCTAAACGTCTGCTGCACTGTAATGTGGTATCTACAATAACCTGATTATTATTCTTATTCAGAATATTAAGGATAAAACTCTGGTCAATCTTTACGCAGTCAATCGGTAAATCGCATAACATATTAATTGCGGAAGTACCGGTTCCAAAATCATCCAGTGCAATCTTAATTCCATGTTCTTTCAAGAATTCCAACTGTTCTTTTAAGTAATTCATATCCAGGTTACGGCATCTCTCGGTCAATTCCAACTGCAAATGCTTCTTCGGGAAGTCCATCTCCTCAAGAATCTTAATCACTTCTTCTTTGAATTCCGGTCTTTCCAACTGACTATATGACATATTTACATTGATAAAGAAATTCGGCTGTTTCTCCATCACTTTTTTGGCATCACTAATTGCCTGCCGCAAAATCCAAAGTCCCAATTCATGAAAAAGCGGGTGCGCTTCAATCTGGGAAATAAAACGATATGGCGGTACAACACCAAATGTATCATTTTTATAACGGATGAGCGCTTCCGCTCCGATAATCTTACCGGTAATTGTGGAAACAAAAGGCTGATAGCATAAATAAAAACCTTTACATCCGTTGACAATACTCGCCTTGATTGCCGCCAATAATTCCATGGACTGATGCAATTCTTCATGGCGCTTGTCGTCATACACCATCATCTCGTATATCTTTTCAACTTTTGCTTTCTCGACAATCGAAATCAGACAGGACATAATATCCTGCGGATCGTTACTCCACTTCTTGGAATAAATGGTTCCTCCGACAATCTCCAGATTCAGATCGTTGCCATCAAGCGAGAACTGTTTACAAATATACTTCACCTTATCGAATACACTTCTCATCTGTTCTAAATCATCGCTCTTGACCACAAAGAAATAACGTGTACCCTCTACTCTGAAAACATGTCCGATCCCGTCCATTAATTCATGGAACTTCTTAGACAGTTCAAAAATAACCTTACTTCCGAAATTATAGCCATACAGGGAATTCACTTCCTGGAAGTTATCGAATTCCACTACCATCGCAAGGTACGGTGTTCCTTCATCATTATACTTATTAATAGTCTTGGTAAAACCATTTGCATTCTGCAAACCGGACAAAGAATCATATATTAACTCGCCCGTACAGACAGAAATCGATCCCGCAAAAAAGATAGGCTCACCGTCATCAGCGCGGATAATCTTTCCTTTACTGCGGCACAATACATAGTTACCCTTGGCATTTTTTATATGGTACAAAATAAAGAGGCTGTCCTTTTTTAGGTCAATAACATCATTTACCTCTTTTCTGTATTTGTCCAAATCTCTCGGATGAATACGTTCAAACCAATAGTCAGCCCGATCAGTCATATACTCTGACTCCAGACCGAAATATTCCTGTGCAGCTTTAGACCACCTAACGGTATTCTTCTTCAAATCCTGCACATACATATACTTGCCGTCAGAAATCTCATTTATCGTATCCAGTATTTTTTCACTAACTCTTTGGTAATCCATAGTCCCCCCTAAAGAACTCTGTCATTCTTTAACGTTCTATCACTATGCTAAAATCCCATTTTCACAACTTTACATATATTCATAATTATATTCTTTTTATACAAGGAATGCAAGAAATAGACAACTTGTACACTATCTGCACAGATTACGGCAATACATATATCAAAAAAACAGAGAACACCCTGTTTTTCTGCAAAAAAAGGTACTCTCTGTCCACTAAATCCATCAACTGATATCCAACTCCGGTGGCACGTCAATTTCATCAGATACATACTTTCCGTTCTTCTTCCGTTGACGTACACACTCTGTTAATAAATATTCAATTTGTCCGTTCACGGAACGAAAATCATCCTCTGCCCAGGCCGCTATTGCGTCATATAATTTATTGGATAAACG
This sequence comes from Lachnospiraceae bacterium, assembly GCA_017621115.1. The sequence goes on along the minus strand of JAGATU010000086.1, from coordinate 602 downwards.
CAACGGTACCTGCTTTTTTCCTGAATCTGCCATAATTAATATAAACTTCCTGAATTAACAATTGGTTGTGCATCATGATTGCCGCAAAGAACCACTAACAAATTGGATACCATTGCCGCCTTACGTTCTTCATCCAACTCAACTACCTGTTTCTCATTTAACCGTTCCAGTGCCATCTCAACCATACCAACAGCACCGTCTACAATCATCTTTCTGGCATCAATGATAGCAGATGCCTGCTGTCTCTGCAACATTACCGCCGCAATTTCAGGGGCATATGCAAGATATGTGATACGCGCTTCAATGATTTCAAGACCGGCTTCCTGTACTTTCTCCTGAATCTGTGCTCGGATACGTTCTGCTACTATTTCACTGGAACCACGAAGACTTCCTTCATCCGCCTGCCCGTCTCCTGTTGTATCCACACCAACTGCCACATCATACGGATAAATACGTACAATATCACGAAGTGCACTGTCGCACTGTAAGGATAAATATTCCTTATAGTTATCTACGTTAAATACAGCCTTAGCCGTATCAACCACACGCCACATTACCGCAATACCAATCTCAATCGGATTACCGAGACAATCATTAATTTT
>JAGATU010000085.1 GCA_017621115.1 Lachnospiraceae bacterium | reverse complement strand
GTTGTTTTCCGGTGCACAAGGCTTTCCCTGTGATATGCCATCGGTAATCACCTCTACGTCCTTACAATCAATAAACAGATCCGCTGCAAGCCAGCTTCCGCTCTTAATATGAAACTTGCTTCCTCTGTCATTATCGGTAAGCGCTCTCCAAAATGTCGGTTTCGGACAGCGGTAAAGCCATTCATATCCATTCTTTACAAGAGATTCCAGACCTCCCTGAGCATAAGAGAAAATGTAATCAAACCCCTCCCCATGAACGCCGAGTGTGAAATCGCCATATACAACTCTTAATTTTTTAGATGTACCTTCCATAGTAATACCTCACTTCCTGCATTGCCGGTTTTTCTCTTCTATCTGCAAAAACAATTCCATTACCGGAGAACTCATAATCTGAAGGTCTGTCTTCGAAGTCGCCGCCGTAACGAAGAACTTCTTTTCCTGTCACTTCATCTTTTACTAAGATTGCCTGATCAATAAAATCCCAGATAAATCCGCCTTGGTACATGTCGTATTTATCAATCAGTTTCATGTAAGATCCAAGACCACCCATGGAGTTACCCATGTCGTGCATAAACTCGCATAAAATATACGGTTTCTTTGCACTGTTTATCAGATAATCTTCCACATCGGCCGGAGTTGCGTACATACGGCTTTCCATATCTGAAATAGTGTCTTCATACGCTCTGTTATAATAAGAACTCTCATAATGAACCAATCTTCCGTCGTTCTTATCCTTAAAATATTTGTTCATAGCTTCGATATCATCTCCGGCATAAGATTCATTTCCCAAAGACCAGAACAACAAAGAAGTATGATTCTTGAACGTCTCGAAGTTATTTCTTGCCCTGTCGATGACCGCTTCTCTCCACTGAGGAATAGAACCCGGTACATTACAGGATGGTTCGATGGCACCTAACTTTTGGAAAGACCCGTGACTTTCCAGGTTTGTCTCCGACATCAGGTAAATACCTTCTTCATCACACATATAGTACCAAGGAATCTGATCCGGATAGTGACAGGTTCTTACTGCATTAATATTATTTCTCTTTATGCAGTTCATATCGGAAACCATTTCTTCCAATCCGATTACCCGTCCGGTCTTTGCACTCCATTCATGTCTGTTTACTCCGACAAGAATTAATCTCTTACCGTTTAAGTGCATTACCTTGTCAATGATTTCAAGTCTCCGGAAACCAACCTTGTACGGAACTACTTCCACAAGCTGTCCGTTTTCATATAATTCGATATAAGTGCTGTATAAATATGGGTTATGGTTATCCCACGGGATTACCTTATCGGCATCCACTTTCATGCTGCCTTCTGAAGTTCCTGCAGCATCTGTCAGTGCAATTTCTTTATCTAATACTTTATTTCCGGATTGATCTGCAAGAACAAATTTAGCACTCTTTGTACCTTCCTTGACCGCAGACACTTTTACATTTACTGTAATCCCGCCGCTTGCATTGTCCTGATTTAAAACCGGGCAAATCCACATATCCTGCACATGTGTATCCGGAATTGCTCTGAGCGTTACATTTCTGAAAATTCCAAAGAAGCGGAAGAAATCCTGATCTTCTAAAAAGGCTGCAGTACTCATTTTGTGCACTTCCACCGCCAACACATTGTTCTTTTCTCTGATGTACGGTGTCAAATCAAATTCGGATGGTGTAAAGCTATCCTCTGCATAACCTACAAACTCACCGTTGAGCCATACATACATTGCCTGCTCTATACCTTCAAAACAAATATGAACGCGTTTGCCACGCAGATTTTCTGACAGATCGAATCTTGTCACATAAGAACCTACCGGGTTATACTCTGCCTCACTGAACATTCCTGCGCCATCACCGGCGTTTTCCAAAGAATAAGCTCCTCTGCGATACTTCTTTCCTTCCCAAGGATACATCGTATTGATATAACGGATTTTATCATAGCCGGCCATTTCGATATGTCCCGGAACCATGATTTTATCAAAACCGCTCACATCAAAGCTTTCTTCATAAAAATTTACCGGTCTTTCTTTTGCATTTATGCTGAAACAGAAATCCCAACATCCGTTTAATAACTGTATCAGCCCACTATTCTTTTGTTCTAAATCTGTGTAATTCAAATAATAAGCGTGATCACTATGTGCATCTATTTGATTTACTCTGAATACTTCCGGGTTATCTAACCATTTAATATCTGCGTTCATACTATCTCTCCCTTAATTTTCTGTTTGTCTCCTCTACATTCATAAATGAAAGAACAATTGTAATAAGCAAATCCAAAATGAACGGAAGCCAAAGATACATAAAGTACATCATATTAATGCAACTGTCCGGCTGGATTGCTGCATCACCATTGATAAATCCGCTCAAGTCAAGCATCCAACCTGAGAGTGCCATACCGATTCCGCCACCGATTTTTACACCTAATGATGTACAAGAGTACATGGAACCGTCAATTCTTTTTCCGGTCTTAAGATATGTATACTCTGAACAAGAAGCAATTACTGCATTCATATCGCCCTGCCAAGGTCCCTGTCCCAGTGCTGCAACTGCTGTAAATAGCAACATCAAAGGAACACTTCCCATATAACCTGCAACAACCACCAAAAGGCGTGCAACCGTTGCAAGCATATAGCTGTATTTGTTTAATCTATACATTCCTTTCCACTTCGTCACCAGTGTCGGAGTAAATACAAGTGCGATAATTAACGGTATATTGATTGCCCATGAAAATGCACCGAATAAATTTTTATTGCAAAGCACATAGGTCATGAAGTAAATACCGATATTTATCAT
>JAGATU010000084.1 GCA_017621115.1 Lachnospiraceae bacterium | reverse complement strand
TCGTCGTTTAATAATTTCTGGATTGTAGGAAGTGCTGCGTTAATTCTTGTTTCGTCTGTAATTACGCCATCCTTCAAAGGTACGTTAAAGTCACATCTAACTAAAACTCGTTTGCCTGCTACGTTGATATCATCAACTGATTTCTTGTTTAATGACATAATAAATGCCTCCTTATATTATTTGTTATTAAAAAAGGTCCGGTCCTTAAGACCGGACCTTTATAGGTCTTCTAGTAAAAAACTCTTGTTATTAAGCTAATTCTGAGAAATACTTAATTGTTCTTACCATCTGGCTTGTGTAAGAGTTTTCATTGTCGTACCAAGAAACTACCTGAACTAAGTTGTCAGCGCCAACCATTGTCTGTGTAGCATCAAAGATAGAACCATATGTGCTTCCTACGATATCAGAAGATACGATTTCGTCTTCGTTGTATCCGAAAGATTCTGTAGCTGCTGCTTTCATAGCTGCATTGATTTCTTCTTTTGTTACAGATTTTTCAACTGTAGCAACTAAGATTGTTGTAGATCCTGTAGGTGTAGGAACACGCTGAGCAGAACCGATTAATTTACCGTTTAATTCTGGGATAACTAAACCGATAGCTTTTGCAGCACCTGTTGAGTTAGGAACGATGTTAACAGCGCCTGCACGGCTTCTTCTTAAATCGCCTTTTCTCTGTGGTCCGTCAAGGATCATCTGGTCACCTGTGTAAGCATGGATTGTGCTCATGATACCGGATTTGATTCCAGCTAAGTCATTTAATGCTTTAGCCATAGGTGCTAAACAGTTTGTTGTACAAGAAGCTGCAGAGATAATTGTATCTTCAGGCTTTAATGTTGTGTGGTTTACATTGTATACGATAGTAGGAAGATCGTTTCCTGCAGGTGCAGAAATAACAACCTTACGAGCACCGGCATTGATATGAGCCTGTGCTTTGTCTTTAGATGTATAGAAACCTGTACATTCTAAAACAACGTCAACTTTTAATTCTCCCCAAGGAAGATTGTTAGCGTCAGCTTCTTTATAAATTGTGATTGTCTTTCCATCTACTGTGATGCTGTCTTCACCAGCTACAACTGTGTCAGCCTTAGCGTATTTACCCTGTGAAGAGTCATACTTTAATAAATGAGCTAACATCTTAGGGCTTGTTAAGTCGTTGATTGCTACAACTTCATATCCCTCAGCACCAAACATCTGTCTGAATGCAAGACGACCAATACGGCCAAAACCATTGATTGCTACTCTTACTGCCATTTTTATTTCCTCCTAAAAATGAATAAAATTATATTTTTTTTGACTTCGGACATAATTATCCCACATCAAAATTTTTTCAGCGTTTTCATTTTAACCAATTTATACGTAAAATTCAAGTCGTTTATCAAAAAATCTTGGAAAACCACCCCGAATTTGATACTTTCTTAAAAAATGACCAATTTACACAAAAAACCAACCCATTTTTTGGTAAATTATTCTGTAATATCTCTTGAAGATTTCTTATTAATAGAATAAACTAAGACAGAAAACAGACAAGTATACAGAAAGAAGGAATGATTATGCCGATTACAGCCGATTATCATGTACACTCCTACTTTTCAGGCGACAGCGATGCCCCTATGGAGCAGATGATTCAGTCTGCTATTGCAAAAGGATTAAAACATATTTGTTTTACGGAGCACATGGATTTGGATTTTCCATATGACGGAACAAGGGATGAGCCTGGGAAATGGGAAGTAAACGCAGACTCCTATTTATATGAACTCCTGAAAATGCGTGATAAATACTCTTCGCAGATTGAAATTCATTTTGGTGTAGAAATCGGACTCCAGCCTCAATGTGTCCGTCAGAATCTGATTTTTGCCCGAGAACATGAATATGACTTTATTATTGCATCTTCCCATATCTGTAACGGAATTGACCCATATTATCCGCAGTTCTACGAAGGACGCAGTGAAGAAGAAGCGTATCGTGAATATTTTGAGAGTATTCTGCAGAACGTTAAACTTTTCCATAATTTCGATGTTTACGGACATCTGGATTATGTAGTGCGCTACGGCCCAAACAAGGATAAAAACTACACATATGAAGCGTACAAAGATGTGATTGATCCGATTCTTTCTTATTTAATTGAAAATGAAAAAGGAATTGAACTCAATACCGCCGGACTTACCAAAGGTCTTCGCAACCCGAATCCGTGCAAAGAGATTATTAAACGTTATCGTGAACTCGGCGGAGAAATCATTACCATCGGCTCGGATTCCCATGTGCCCGAGACACTCGGTGACCATTTTAACAAAGCAGCTGAGATTCTGACCGATTGCGGATTCAAATATTACTGCGTATTTGCTAACCGCGTTGCGGAATTTTTAAAGATTTAATAACAAAAAGATGTGTACAGGCCATCCCCGTACACATCTTTTTATTTTACTATGGTTCCTCCGCCAAGAATATAGCCATTCTCATAAAATACTACTGCCTGTCCCGGCGTTACCGCACGCACCGGTTCATCAAAGACGCATCGAATCTCATCTTCTCCGATACGCTTCAATGTCGCCATGGCACCCTTATGGCTGTATCGTATCTTAACCAATGCACGATAGGTATCTTTGATATCTTCTATCGCCATAAAATTCAGTTTGTTACAAACCAGTTCGGAAGTAAAAACATCCTCTGCTTCGCCGATAACGACCTCATCGGTATCCGGTCTGATTTCGGTAACAAATACCGGATGTCCCATCGCCAAATTCAGTCCTTTGCGCTGACCAATCGTGTAATGGGTGATTCCCTTATGACGACCAAGTACAATGCCGTCCTTTGTAACAAAATTGCCTTCTCCGGGTACACTTCCATTCGTCTCTCTTTCAATAAAAGAGGCGTAATCATTATCCGGAATAAAGCAGATTTCCTGGCTGTCCTTTTTATGCGCAACCGGAATTCCTTCTGCCTCGGCAATCCGACGGATTTCGTCCTTCTCGTATTCCCCAACAGGCATCAATGTCTTAGATAACTGTTCCTGTGTCAGATTATAAAGCGCATAAGTCTGGTCCTTAGCCGCTGTTACGGATGTTTTTAAAGAGTAGCGTCCGTTATCCAGTTTATCGATTCTGGCATAATGCCCGGTTGCAATATAGTCCGCACCAAGTTCCATACTTCTTTGCAAAAGTGACTCCCATTTTACAAAACGGTTACAGGCGATACATGGATTAGGAGTACGTCCGCATAAATATTCCCCCACAAAATAATCCATTACGTTTTCCTTGAATTCCTTTTTGAAATTCATCACGTAATACGGAATATCCAGCATCTGTGCCACACGTCTGGCATCATCCACCGCAGAAAGTCCACAGCAACCGCCATTTTCTTCCACCTGCGCGGCAGTCTCATCCTGCCATATCTGCATCGTAACACCGATAACATCATAGCCCTGTTTTTTTAACAAAAAGGCGGCTACGGAAGAATCCACGCCGCCTGACATTCCAACAACTACTTTTTTGCCCATAAGAAAATTAATACTCTTCCTCTTCTGCTTCTTCGTCCTCATGAATATCGGACTTTGGTCTCTCTAATCCTTCGATTTCGATGCCGTTCTTCTCAGCATAATCCCATAATGCCGCATGAATGGCTTCTTCAGCAAGTAAAGAGCAATGTACTTTTACAGGAGGTAGTCCGTCAAGAGCTTCCATAACCGCTTTATTGGTTACCTGCATTGCCTCTTTAATTGTCTTACCCTTTACAAGTTCGGTTGCCATACTGCTGGTTGCAACTGCCGCACCGCATCCGAAAGTCTTAAACTTACAATCGCGGATAATCTGGTTCTCATCGATATCCAGATAAATACGCATAATATCGCCGCATTTGGCATTACCTACGGTACCTACTCCGCTGGCATCTTCTATTTCGCCCACATTACGAGGGTTCTGGAAATGGTCCATTACTTTTTCGCTATACATACTCTACCTCTGCTTCTTGTTTTTCTTAATAAAATCTTCGTACAACGGAGACATATTTCTCATATATTCCACGGTTTCTTTAATCTTTCCTACCGTATAATCAATCTCTTCCTTTGTGTTCTCTTCACTTAAAGTCAAACGGAGTGAACCGTGTGCACGTTCGTGCGGAAGTCCGATTGCCAAAAGAACATGGGACGGATCTAAAGAACCGGATGTACAAGCCGAACCACTGGAAGCACAAACACCTGCCATATCCAGTTTAATCAAAAGTGACTCGCCCTCTACAAATTCAAAGCCGAAATGCACATTGTTCGGAAGTCTGTCCGTGCGATGACCGTTTAACCAGCAATGCTCAATCTCTGTTTCTAATTTATTGATAAAATAATCTCTCAGTTCAATCTCTTTTGCCGTTTTTTCTTCCATAATCGCAAAAGCACGCTTTACTGCTGCCGCAAGACCTACGATACCCGGCACATTCTCAGTACCCGCTCTTCTGCCTCTCTCCTGCTGACCGCCATGAACAAAGGAGCGTAACTTAAGTCCTGTACGGATATAGAGGAAACCAATTCCCTTTGGTCCGTTTAATTTGTGGCCGCTGGCACTGAGCATATCGATATTATACTCATCCACATTAATCGGCATCTGACCGAATGCCTGCACGGCGTCCGTATGGAACACAATCTTATGTTCCTTCGCAATCGCACCGATTTCTTTAATCGGCTGGATAGTACCGATTTCATTATTTGCAAACATAACGGAAATCAAAATCGTATCCGGGCGGATGGCCCTTTTTAACTGTTCCAAATCCACAACACCATGCTCATCTACATTAAGATAGGTCACTTCATATCCCTGTTTCTCCAGATATTCACAGGTGTGAAGCACTGCATGATGCTCGATCTTGGAAGTGATAATATGCTTACCCTTGGAAGCATAGGCTTCTGCCGCCGCTTTTATTGCCCAGTTATCGGCTTCCGAACCGCCTGCGGTAAAATAAATCTCATTGGTCTTACAACCAAGAACCTCCGCAATTGTCTCACGGCTCTCAATAACTGCCTTTTTGCTTGTAGAACCAAGCGAATAAATACTGCTCGGATTCCCATAGCATTCCGTAAAATAAGGAAGCATCGCTTCCACTACTTCCGGTGCCGTTTTGGTTGTTGCTGCATTATCTAAATAAATCAATTTATTCACAAAAAATACCTCTTTTTCAATTCCTACCAACTTACTTCGAATTAAATATATCACTGCCTCTGCGTTCTGTCAACGCCATGCAATGCATAATATTTAACAATCATAACATAAAAGAGTCTATATGAAAATCCCCCATAAATCAATTATTTACGGAACAGTCGTATTAACCGGCGTCAGCTTTTTGTGCCGGGGAATCGGCTTTTTTTACCGCACTTTTATATCGCAAACCTTTGGAGAAGAAGGCATGGGTATCTATCAGCTGACCGCACCCGTCATGTCGATGGCTTTTTCTCTTTGCTGCGCCGGCTTCCAAACCTCCATTTCCCGTTATGTAGCAGCAAAAAGTGAAGATGAAAATACTTCCCTGCGCTTCCTGTTTTGCGGACTGGCAATTACTACTATGGTATCTTCCGTCCTGTCTGTCGGAATATATACTCTTTCGGATTTCCTTTCCGCAAATATACTTTTGGAACCAAGAACTGCTCCCCTGCTTCGCCTTTTGGCACTTGCCTTTCCCTTTTCCGCCATTCACTGCTGTGTAAACGGATATTTCTATGGAAAGAAAAAAGCAGGGATACCGGCTCTTCTGCAACTGACAGAACAACTGGCCCGCGTAGGCAGTGTTTATCTTTTATGTCAATTCTATATAATGCATAATTATGAGATACCGCTTGCACTAACAGCTGCCGGCTCCGCCATTGCCGAAGTTATAAGTACCATCGTATCTCTTTGCTTTATTCTTCCCAAATTAAACCGGTTACAAACAGGACCGGTAAAAGAAACCACAATTTACAATACTGCGACCAGTCTGCTTTCCATGGCTCTGCCCTTGAGCATAAGCCGAATTATTGTAAATCTTTTGCAGAATGTCGAAAATATATACATACCGGAAATGCTGCGACGATTCGGCTGTACAACTGCCGAATCCCTTTCCTTATTCGGAGTATTAACCGGTATGACGCTGACCGTAATCCTTCTGCCCTCGGCCCTCGTCAACTCAGTTTCCGTCCTGCTTCTTCCGCGTATTTCCGAAGCACAGGCATCGGGCAGAAACCATACCATTGCTCATGTAATAAGACGCAGTGTTACATTCTGCTGTATTATGGGCTTATTTTTTGCTACCTTCTTTTTTCTTTTAGGAAAATGGATTGGTAATTTCCTATTCCATAGCGCAACTGCCGGCGAATTTATTGTAAAATTGAGCTTCATCTGCCCATTTTTGTATATTACTTCTTCTCTTGGAAGCATCCTTCACGGACTCGGTAAAACCTATACCACACTTTTTATCAATGTAGGAACCCTGCTCATCCGGATTGCATCGGTTTTCTTTTTAATTCCGCAAATGGGGCTTTCCGGATATATTTTCGGTTTACTGGCAGGTCAATGTTTTTCTGCGGTTTGCTGTATCTTTAGTCTGCATAAATACACAAAATATTAAAAAAATTGAAATAATTATGTTTTTCCCGTAAGTTGTGTGCTAGAATATGAAATGCGGATTTTTGAAACGCAAAAATATGCACAGACGCATGCCTGTACACAATAATGAGGTGAAACATGAGTTTTGAATTTATACAAAAGCTGCCGACTCCCGAAGAAATCAGGGAAGAATTCCCTGTTCCTGCCAAGTTGGTTGCATTAAAAGAGGAACGTGACCGACTGATAAGCGATGTTATTACCGGTAAAAGTGATAAGTTTTTGGTAGTTGTCGGACCTTGTTCAGCTGACAACGCTGATTCCGTATGTGATTACGTGGAACGTCTCAGCAAGGTAAATGATAAAGTAAAGGACAGGCTTGTCCTGATTCCCCGAATCTATACCAACAAGCCGCGTACAACGGGTGACGGCTACAAGGGTATCGTTCATCAGCCCGATCCGGAAAAGAAGGAAGATTTCCGCCAGGGACTTCTTGCAATGCGTGAGATGCATGTGCGTGCCATGGATGTTTCCGGGCTCACCAGTGCCGATGAAATGTTATATCCGGAGAACTGGGGATATGTCAGTGATATTCTTTCCTATGTTGCTATCGGAGCGCGCTCTGTAGAGGACCAGCAGCACCGTCTTACCGTAAGCGGTTTTGATATTCCTGCCGGCATGAAAAATCCTACCAGTGGTGACTTCTCCGTTATGCTTAACTCCGTATATGCTGCACAACACAGCCATTCATTCACATACCGCGGCTACGAAGTAAAAACTTCAGGTAATCCGCTTGCACATACAATTTTGCGTGGTTCTGTAAATAAACACGGCAGGAGCCTTCCTAACTATCATTACGAAGACCTGACCACACTCTTGGAATTATATGGCGAACGCGATTTAATGAATCCGGCATGTATTATTGATACCAACCATAACAACTCCAACAAGCAGTACAAGGAACAGATGCGTATCACCAAGGAAGTTATCCATAGCAGACGTGTGAATCCTGATATCTATAATCTTGTAAAGGGTGTTATGATTGAAAGTTATATCGAAGAAGGCAGCCAGAAAATCGGCGAGCATGTGTACGGTAAATCCATTACCGACCCATGTCTCGGATTTGCGGATACCGAACGCTTATTACTTGAAATCGCCGATTTGGTATAAAAACATCTTACTATATGCAAATTTCTGTTATCATACAATATACAAAAAAAGACATGACTCACTGTCATGTCTTTTTTGTATCTGACTATCCTCTCGGATGTGCCCTTTTATATACTTCACGTAATTTATTCTGATTCATATTGGCGTAAATCTGGGTCGTGGAGATATCCGAATGTCCAAGCATCTCCTGTACACTACGCAAATCCGCTCCGTTTTCCACAAGATGTGCCGCAAACGAATGCCGCAATGTATGTGGTGTGATATCATCCGTAATACCGGCCTTCTTGGCATAGTACTTAATCAACTTCCAAAAGCCCTGTCTGCTCATTGCCTGTCCTGAGCAATTCACAAAAAGCACATGGCTCTTAGCATCTGCAAGCATCTCATCCCTAACCTCTTCAAGATAACGCATCAGGGCCATTCTTGCCTTCGCTCCAAAAGGAATCATTCGCTCTTTATTACCATCATTACAGATAATATAATTCATCTGCAAATTCAAATCTTCCATCTTAAGAGAAATCAACTCCGTCACACGGATTCCGGTTGCATACAGAAGCTCCAACATCGCTTTGTCACGGATTTCCTTCGGATTATTACCAACTGGCTGCTCCAAAAGAGTAACCACCTCGCTCATTGTCATAATCTCCGGAATCTTCTTCTCAATCTTAGGCACTTTCAATGTACGGGTAATATCTTCCTTTATCACACCTTCGTCCATCATGAAATGAATCCACGCTTTGATAGAGGCGATATTTCTGGATACCGTTGCCGGTTTAAACTGTTCCTCGCCCATCACATCAACATACGCCTTCAAATCCTTCGCGGTAAGTTCTTTTACCGAAGAAATTCCCTTGCTGTCACAAAAAGCCTTAAACTTTTTCAAGTCTCTTTGGTAAGATAATTGTGTATTGGTAGAGGACTGTTTCACATTATGTAAATAAGATATAAACGAGTCTATCTCTCTTTGCATACTCTTAAAACCTTCCCCCAGTTTCGTACAAAAACTTATCTTTTGTCGTCTAGTTGTCATTATATATAGATTTTACAAGAAAAGCAACGAATAAATTTTACAAAAAATGCCGATTTTATGCCTATTTCGAGCGTTTCCACAACATATCGGCAAAATGCATTTTGCCAAATACCAGATATTGTAAATTTCTATTTAAAAAATATTTTCAGGTATCCTCCCACAAAAAATGGATTTACATAACTTTCCGAAAGAATTCCCATTATGACAACTATTACAGAAATCAAAACCGGAAAATAACTCTTCCGTACACGCAATCTGTTTTTTTCAAAATTCCAATATAAAAGGCCATAAGCCATAATGTAAAACAGGTAATGCGGCAGAGCTGCAACAAGCAAAAGCCCCATGCCGGATAATCCATACCAGAGATAAAAAAGCTTAAGTAATATCCCGAAAACCAATCCCAGCCAAACAAGCAATACACGGCATACCCACACTCTCATGGATGTTGCTGTCAACACGAGAATCAAAAACAATACACCGGCCCGTTTCCATAAACACTGCAGGAATAATTCCCTTCTATTCCAACCTTCTGCCAGAAAGCCTCCCGCCAGTGCCTGACTCATCAGCGTATTTTCCGGCAATTTTCCGTTTGCCAAAACCGTCACAATTACAATACCAATAAAAAAGGACACCAAAAACAATATCTGGTGCCCCGTTACGCTTCTTCTAATCTTCATATACTTCCCGAAAGCAACCACTTCCTTCCAGTATATGCACTATTGTCCCAAAGAAAAACTTGTCCATATTATTTAGCAATAAGAAACATATTTGCGCCTTCTTTAATTGCAAATTCATCTTTCGCTTCCATATCTCCCATAGTACCTCCCGGGAATCGTGGTGCTTCACCCTCGGGCCTTATCGGGAGTTCTCCCTCCAGTCTTTGCGGCGGTTGTAACATCTCTCCATCCGGAAGTTCAGGCATTTCTCCCTCCGGTTTCATCTTACCGCCTCCCGGCATGCCGTGCATTCTTCCGTTCATTTCAGATACCTTTAATTGCTCATTATCATTCCATAATGTGTAGGTTCCCGGCAGTAAATCTGCAGAAGAAATTGCTATGCATGTACAGTCATTTGCAATCGAGGTCCCTCCAACATTATTACCGACTTCATTTTTAAGGGCGATTTCCGTACCTCCATTTATAGCGTCCATTGTCATAAATACCGCATATGTCTGAACACTGTCTGCAATTTCATCCAACATATTTCCGCTTGCAATCACAGTACCGCCGTTAATATGGATTCCCATATCCGAGTCAATTCCGGCATCCATACTGAATCCGCAGGCCGCGGCCGTTACTATTCCGCCGTTAATCACAAGCCAGCCGTTGGAATCAATACCATCACCTTCACCCGTAGAACCGTTAACCGCAATATTCACATTTCCGCCATTTATGGTTGTAACCGACACACCGTCCTCGTTTGTATTAATACCGTCATTACCGGAGTCAATATTGATAAAGCCTCCGTTTATGGTAAGGTGCAATTCCGAACCCAGGCCTTCATTTTCTGCATGAATATTCAAAACACCGTTCCCTTTTTCCTCTCCGGTTATATTCATTGTCCTGCGGGAATAAAATGCCGCATCATATTTATGCAATTTCTTACTGCCAATTATCTCCGTACCGGCTTCATTCAGTTCAACAGATTCATATATTTTCGCTACATACGAGCCATTAACCTGATTAATACTATCATCCGCTATAATAATATTTGCGCCTGCCGCAGATGTATCCACATCCTTTGTGGCGTCATCTGCATCATCATCGCCGCATTCATATACATTGTAAAAAATCACTCCCGGTGCCACACTGCAGGTAATATCAACATTATTCAAAATGAGGGTTACGGCTGCATTCCTGTCCTTCTTTGCACCATCGCCTAAATCCACGGCAATCTGGCCTGCCGATATTTTACCACTCAATACGTATTTCCCAGGCTCAGTAATATGCACAACCGTATGGGTATCTGCTTCTTGCTGTGAATGTCCGTCCTGTTCTTCTCCTTCTCCGTATGTGAAGTCCTGTCCTTCTAAGTAAAAAACGATGTCATTGGCAGAATATACTGCGTCATCTGTATTCGTAGAAATTGCTTTCCCGTTAACGGAAATTTCTTCATCAGATAAAACAATCTCCGTTGCATTATACTTTTTAGCAAGCGATGTACTCTCTTCTTTTGCAGTGCATGCGGTTAATCCTAATCCCCAAACTACACACACAAACACACAGACCAATATCTTTTTCATACCATCTCCTCAATCTTCACAAATTACGCATTCCGTCTGCGATAATATGCAAGCAACGCACATATCGTCTTAGAATCCTGAATCTTGCCCTCATCAATCATAGCAAGAAGTTCATCCAATGAATATTCTACAATATCAACATACTCATCCTCATCAAGTTCCTGCTCACCCTTTACCAAATCCTCTGCCAAAAAAATATCAATCCTCTCATTACAAAACGCCACTGTGGTACGGATGGATAAAAGAAACTCACATTTTCCTGCCTTATATCCTGTCTCCTCTTCCAGTTCACGCAATGCAGCAGTTTGCATATCTTCTCCGGGATTAATTCCTCCTGCCGGAATCTCAACGGTTTCACGCTCTAAAGCATTACGATACTGGCGTACCATAATAAGATTCCCGTTTTCTTTTACTGCTACACATGCTGCTGCGCCTTTATGGTCAATAAAATCCCATACCGCCGTATTGCCGTTTGGAATCTTCATCGTATCATGATAATAATCAATGATTGCTCCTTTTTTTACCAGGGTTCTGTCAAGACGTTCGTATCCTTTTGCCATATCTGCTCCTTCTTTCTGCTGATTCTATATAATGCTTCTTTTGCTTCTGCAATGCCATTTCTTTATTTTATCATAAAAAACAGGGATAACCAATCGGCTATCCCCTTAAAAACTACTTACCTAAAATTTTCTTTACGCTGACTAACTTGACACAGAGAACAAAAATCTTTGCTGCTTCCATCAATTCATCCAATTCCGGATACGATGGTGCAATACGGATATTGGAATCCTTAGGATCCTTTCCGTATGGGAATGTTGCTCCTGCACCTGTTAATGTCACACCTGCTTCCTTGCACTTGGCTACAATTTCTTTTGCACAACCTTCCATGGCATCAAAGGAAATGAAATAACCACCGTTCGGTCGTGTCCATGTACCAATCTCAAGACCGCTAAGTTCTTCATCAAAAAGTTGTAAAAGCGCATCAAACTTCGGACGCATGAAATCAGCAAGCTTGCTCATACGCTCATAAATGCCCTCTATATTACCGTTAAAGAAACGCACATGACGAAGCTGGTTAATCTTATCATAACTGATGGTCTGAATAGTCATTGTCTTGGTCATCCAGTTTAAGTTAGCCGGTGATGAAGCTACTGCCGCAATGCCGGCACCCGCAAATGTAATCTTGGATGTGGATGAAAATTCATAAACCATATCCTCATTACCGGCTTCCTTACAGGCTGATAAAATCTCTAACAATGTATCCTTCTTATCCTCGTACAAATCGTGAACCACATATGCATTATCCCAGAAAATACGGAAATCTTTTGCCGCAGGCTTAAGAGATGCAAAAGCACGTACCGTAGCATCCGAATAGGTAATACCGGATGGATTAGAGTACTTCGGCACACACCAGATACCCTTAACAGTTGCGTCATTCTCTACATACTCTCTTACCAGATCCATATCAGGACCTTCTTCGTTCATCGGAATGTTAATCATCTCTATACCAAATAATTCCGTAATTGCAAAATGACGGTCATATCCCGGAACCGGGCATAAAAACTTCACTTTATCTAATTTGGACCATGGTGTACTGCCGTTTACACCAAATACAACGGAACGCGAAATCGTATCGTACATAATGTTAAGGGATGAATTACCGCATACAATAACCTGCTCTGCAGGCACGCCCATCAAATCACCCATTAACTTCTTAGCTTCATAAATACCGGTTAATTCACCATAATTACGGCAATCCACGCCGCTCTCTGTAATGTAATCGGATACCTTATTCAATTCGGCAACAACCTCTGTACACATA
>JAGATU010000006.1 GCA_017621115.1 Lachnospiraceae bacterium | reverse complement strand
TTCTTCAAAGTTTGTAGGTGTGATGAACTTTAAGTTACGGACATGTGCAAAATGAATTCTTCCCTTCAAAGAACGAATCATATCCGGAAGATCATTTTCCAAATTTGTTCCGTAAGAACCGGAACAGAAAGTAACTCCGTTATGTGGATCATCTACCATCTTCATCATACGGTGGATGTTTTCTTTATTAATGATGATACGTGGAAGTCCGAATACGCTCCATGCAGGATCGTCCGGATGAATTGCCATATTGATGTCATACTTGTTACAAACCGGCATAATCTTCTCAAGGAAATATTTGAGGTTGTCAAATAATTTGTCATCATCGATGTCTTTATACATTTCAAAAAGTTCTTTTACTTTTGCCATTCTTTCCGGTTCCCATCCCGGCATTACAGTACCGTTCATATCACCGGCGATGGATTCAAACATTCTCTCAGGATCAATCGCATCAACTGCTTCCTGTGTATAAGCAAGTACGGTAGAACCGTCTTCACGCATTCTCGCAAGTTCTGTTCTTGTCCAGTCAAATACAGGCATGAAGTTATAACATACTAAATGAATATCTTCTTTACCTAAATTCTCTAATGTCTCAATATAGTTAGCAATATACTGTTCTCTTTCAGGAGCACCTGTCTTGATTGCATCATGAATATTAACACTTTCAATACCTGCAATGTGAAGTCCTGCTGCTTCTACTTCTTCCTTCATTGCGCGGATTCTTTCTCTGCTCCACACTTCACCCGGCTGTGTATCATATAATGTTGTGATAACGCCTTTCACGCCCGGAATCTGGCGAATCTGCTTTAATGTTACTGTGTCAAATTTGGAACCATACCATCTCAATGTCATTTCCATAAGTTATACCCACCTTCTAAAAAAATTGTTACTTGTTCAATCTGTTTTCATTATAAGAAAAACAATCTGCATTATCAATTGAACTAGTTGTTGTATATATTGCAAATCTTGCGGTGCTTCCTCATTTTACCGGAAGTTTGAAATAATTTTTCGCATTGTAGTAGGAAATATCGGATACCATTTCACCAAGCATTTCCATGTCTGCCGGATATTCTCCGTTTTCTACCCAGTTACCGATTAAGTTACAAAGAATTCTTCTGAAATATTCATGTCTTGTGTATGACAGGAAACTTCTGGAGTCAGTCAGCATTCCTACAAAACCGGAAAGATTACCAAGGTTTGCTAATGAAATCATCTGGTCTTCCATGCCTGTTTTGTGGTCATTAAACCACCATGCACTTCCCTGCTGGATTTTAGCAACTGCAGTAGAATCCTGGAAACATCCCAAAATAGTTCCGATGGCCTGGTTATCATTAGGATTCAGACTATAAAGAACAGTTCTCGGAAGTTCATTTGTAGCAACAAGTGCATTCAGATAGTCCGCCAATTCCGCAGAAGGCGCATAATTATTGATACAGTCATATCCTGTATCCGGTCCAAGTCTGTCATACATTAATTTATTATTATCTCTCTTACATCCGTAATGAAGCTGCATTCCAAAGTCAAGTTCGTTGCATTTCCGTCCCATGTAAATCATGAAAGCTGTTTTGTATGCCAACTCTTCATTTCTTGAAACCTGTTCGCCTGCCATACGCTTTGCAAAAATTGCTTCAATTTCTTCATCTGCAGCCGGAACATACATCACATATTCCAAACCGTGATCGGAAATACAGCAGCCGTTTTCTTTGAAAAACTCCATACGTTTTGCAAGTGCTTCCTTTACATCTGCAAAAGTCTTAATCTCTATACCTGCTGCCGAAGCCAGTTTCCCGATATATTCCGCAAAATCCGGTTTTTCAATATTCATGGCCTTATCCGGTCTCCAGGATGGTGCCACTACTACATCAAAACTATCGTCTTCTTTAATCTTCTTGTGCCATTCCAAAGAATCAATCGGATCATCCGTCGTACCGATAAATTTCACATTACTCTGTCTGATAATATTACGGACACTCATGGAATCTTCCTGTAATTTCGCATTACAGATATTCCATACTTCATCTGCTGTCTTTGCATTCAAATGTCCGTAATATCCAAAATATCTCTGTAATTCCAAATGACTCCAGTGGAATAGAGGATTACCGATTGCTTTACCTACACATTCTGCCCATTTACAGAATTTATCATAATCGGAAGCATCTCCCGTAATATACTTTTCTTCCACACCGCAGGAGCGCATGAATCTCCATTTATAATGATCGCCGCCAAGCCATACCTGTGTAATATTGTCAAACTTCCTGTCTTCTGCAATCTCCTTTGGATTGATATGACAGTGGTAATCAATGATTGGCACCATTGCCGCATAGTCGTGATACAACTTTTTTGCTGTTTCTGTCTGTAAAATAAAATCTTTGTCCATAAATGCTTTCATACCGTTTCCTCCGAGTCCTTCCATCATTCATTTTAGCCGATAATTTCTGTAATAATCACCGATACTTACCCTCTTATATACATTATAAAAAAATAACTCCGCCAAATCCATTGAACCACTTGTTGTGTACATTGCGCATCTTGCGGTTAGAACCCAAAAAAGTCTCCCGAAACACTTCGGGAGACCTCCTGTTTATTTACTTTTTGCTGACAACCTGTATCCGACACCCCATACCGTCTGTATGTAATGCGGTTGCATATATTCCTGTTCTATTTTTTCGCGCAAACGGTTAATATGAACCGCAACGGTAGCAGTATCTCCGATTGCTTCAAATCCCCATATCTGCTCATACAATGTCTCTTTTGAAAATACAACATCCTCATTCTGTAAGAGAAACAGCAGCAATTCATACTCCTTATGCGTAAGTGTAATCTCTGCACCTTTCACGAAACATCTGTGTGTATCGGTATTTACCGTAATATCACCCAGCTTAATAATAGAATCCGTATTTTCCCTATTCTTCATTAATCTGTGATACTGTGCCAAGTTGGCTTTTATAACCGCAATCATCACATTCATGGATGCTGATCTGTCTATGTAATCATCCGCTCCCATTCCCAATGCGCGGATTTTCTCATCCTCATTTTCGTCCTCTGTAATAATAACAATCGGAATATCAAACATTTTTCTGAGTTTATGACACAATCCAATCCCTTCCATATCCGGCTGTACAATGTCCATCAAAATCAAATTATAGGCGCCTTTTACCGCTTCCTGAAGTGCTGATTTGCCATCCTTACAAATGGTCGCCCGATATCCGTTTATTTCCAAATAATCTTTTTCGAGAGACGCAACTTTCTCATCCGGTTGCACTACAAGTATATTCATACCTCTAACCTCTGTCTGTAATACTATTCTTCATTATTCGCTATCAACATTCATGCGATAGCCAATTCCAAGTTCATTGGCTATGTACCGGTTCTCACCCGGTTTTTCCCCTAATTTCTTCCGGATATTTGCCATATTAACCTGTAATTTTTTGACACTTCCCGAGTCCGAAAATCCCCACACTTTTTTATTAATCTCTGAATATGTCATTACTTTTCCGGCATGCATGGACAATAATTCGAGTACATTATATTCCGTCTGAGTAAGCTTAATCTCGTATCCACCTATCGTAATCCTCCGGTACGCATAATCAATTACCAGATCCGATACCGAAAACTTATCATTTGACAGTTCATTCTCTGCCTCCCTACGTCTGTACCCGCGTAGTGCCGCACGGACTCTGGCCAAAAGTTCATTGGTCCCAAAAGGCTTGGTAATATAGTCATCAGCTCCCAAATCCAACGCCTTCACCTTATCGGCTTCATGTGTTCTGGCAGACAGAATAATAATCGGAGTACCGGCTTCTTCTCGTATCTGCTTAATAACTTCCGTACCATCCAAATCCGGCAGACCCAAATCCAGAATCAACAAATCCGGTCTATGTGAAAGAAACATGGTTTTACCTTCGGCTGCACTTAACGCATACAATACCTGATATCCGTTTGTTTCCAAAATTGTTTTCACAAAATTGCATATATTAATTTCATCTTCAATAATCAAGACCTTAAATTTATTGCTCATTTTCTTCCTCCAATTTAAGGGAAAATGTAAAGCAGCATCCTCCCTCCGGTCTGTTTGAAGCCGAAATAGTTCCCTCATGTGCCTTGATTATGGAAGCACATACCGATAATCCGATTCCCATGCTATGCTTCTGATTGTCAATCGGAGTCTCTTTATTCTCAAAATATCCTGTAAAAATATTCTTAAGACGCTCTTTATCGATGCCGCATCCGTCATCCGTTATCTCAAACACAGCCTTGTCATTCTTCTTATATACGGACAGACACAATTTTGTCATACCGGTTGCATGTTGTACGGCATTTTCCAATATATTCGTAATAACCTGCTCAATCAAAACAGAATCCATTGGTATCACAATAAACTCATCCGGTATCTCTACCAGTACCTTCTGCTTCGGATATCTCTTCTTAAAACGTATCAAAACAGAATCAATTAACTCTTCCAATACCGTTTCCGTCTTAATAATATTTACATTACTGTCATCTATCTTGGTTACCGAAAGCAGATTCTCAACCATGCCTACCAACCACTGGGCATCTTCGTTAATTCCACCAAGCAGATTAATTATCTGTTCCTTCGACAAATCATCATACCTATCTATAATTGCCGAACTGGAACCGTATATCGTAGTCAGTGGGGTTCTCAAATCATGTGACACCGCACGCAGTAGATTTGCCCGCATTTTCTCCCTATCAATCTCTGCCTTTACTTTCTCCTGTTGCATAACCTTAGTCATTAATGCACAAGTCATTACGGATATCGCAAGCATAATTACTGCCGATATCATATTCTCCGGAATCGTAAAGTTAAATGCAAAATAAGGATATGTAAATACAAAGTTCTGAATCAACACACTCAGCATGGAGGCTATAATTCCGTATATATATCCGTCGGTAATCAAAGAAATCAAAAAAACCGCCAGTGTAAATATAGCAGGTACAAGCGACTGTATTTTAAATACATGCGTCATACCCAGGCAAAGGAGAAAGAATACCATTAATATAATTAAGGTCAACAAAATATTCACTGAGATTTTTTTACTTCTTCCCATAAGAACCTCCATGCTGTTTTTTATTCTATCATTTTAATGGCAAAGAAACGGTTAAGAAACCATTTCTCCAATCAGTCTCTTAACCGTCATTCTCTACCATATATTTTCCGGCTTTCTTTTCATCCGACCAACTTTCCGGTATCAAACCGTTTACAAAACTCTTGGTGTCTTTATACTTTACATATCCATATCCCAAAACCGAGAACACAAATGCTCCAATGAAATTCACGATAAGGTCATACATCGTATCCATAAGTCCAATGTCCAGATATCCGCCAAGTCCCAGTTCCTTCCCATTAATAACGGTATTTTCTATGCCGGTAATGGCAACACAATTATTATCTTTCATCGGATCCAATGTGACTGTGTAAATCGAATGAATTACCGTATCTTTTTGCATATCCAGATGATACAGTGAATCCATCGAAAACTCAAAAATTTCCCAAGCCACACCTATTGTCATGGAAAAACAAAATGCGACCACTGCCATAAACAGGGGCGATAATTCAAAACGCAATCTCTTGTTTCCATTCATAATCTCTACCAGCGAAAAACCGATAGCTCCGCACAAAAATCCGTTCAGCGTATGCAATATAGTATCCCAATACGGA
This sequence comes from Lachnospiraceae bacterium, assembly GCA_017621115.1. The sequence goes on along the minus strand of JAGATU010000006.1, from coordinate 7,826 downwards.
AATTTAATATAAAAGGCACTGATTTCACCCAGTATTTCTGCCGCAAATATAAACAATAATATGATAATTTCCAACAAAGTCGGAAATTCTACTTTGAACGTAGCCTGCACAACGCTTGGCATGATAAACAGAATTAATGTCAGAACACACAAAAAAGCGTTCTGGAAATTACGGTTAAAAATCTGCAGAATCATCATCCCGATTACCAGAATCCGTAATGTGGAATATACGATAAAGGCACTTCTGTTTTCTTTTAATTCACTTTTTACGGACTGCCAAAACCTGCCGGCTCTTTTTTCTTCCATCCAATCCATTCCTCCGGGAAATCATCATCCTATGTATTCGATATAACAATTATCATAACATTTGTGCCTTTTCATACAAGAGTTTTTATAGAAATTTAATCTTATTTATTGATAAATAAAACTTTCAGCAAGACATAAAGCCCCCCAGCCTGTTTTCGGATTCGGATATGACGTATCGCCCTTTAAAGGTTTTGCGCCTTTTCGTAAATAAGCTTTTACTTTCTCCCCATATAAAAATAAATCATTTCCTCTGACAATTCCCCATTCCATCAGAAGTGCTGCACTTCCGGTTACCAACGGCGTTGCAAAAGAAGTCCCGCTGAATGATTCATAACCTCCTCTTACTGACGGAGCAACAATTTCCACTCCCGGCGCCACAATATCCGGCTTACTCTTTGTCGCAAAAAACAGTCTGTTTTCTTCTCCCATTACCCTGTCTCTTCCCGAAAAATCAGCATAACCACCCGTTGCCGTATTATATGCACCAACGGTCAGTGCACTACGGGCAAATGCCGGTATGGTCATTGTGAGTTCCGGCGTCGGCTCCAAAAACCGTGTCGCCGAATTCCTTACTGCTGTTCCCGGAAGAAACATATGATAATCGTGCTGTGAAGAACTAACAGGTGTAATACTAAAACTCCAGATTCCGCTGTCGATATACTCCTCATCTGCAATAAAATCAAAAAACACTTCTTCGTTTACCGAATATGGCTTGGGTGGTGATATATAAATAAGTACCTGTGTGTTTCCCATTCTCCATTCCTGCATTCCAATCTTTTGCATATCCAAAACAAAACGCTCCCCATTCGGTGCCACCAACTGTATTTCACATGTATCCACATAATTTTTCCATATCTGGACATTTGTACTTCTTTCCCCTGCAGCAACCGAAAGTTCTATTCTTTCCTGCACATAAGGCACAAAAGATGTATGTCCGTTTGCTACAGCCTCATTTCCTGCCCCGATACAGATAACATTCCTCCCATTCCCGCTCACACTGTCTATATACTGTTCCAACAGGGAAGTCCCGTCATGCGCACCATATGTATCTCCTATGCTTAGATTAATTGCAACCGGCATTCCTAAGTCCAATGCTTTGCGGATGACATAGGTAATGCCCCTCATCAAATCCGTGGTAAGCGGTGCATTTTGCCTTTGTCCGCGAAGTTTTACGATAATAAGACTGCTTTTGGGGGCAACTCCCTGATACAAAGGTGAAACAGAACTTCCGGCCGCAATTCCTGTCACTGCAGTCCCATGCCCGGAAACATCAACCGATGGCACCCCTTCTCTTGCCTTACTATAATCCATTCTTCCGTTTCCCATATCCGCAGTTGCAATCGCTCTATCAATTTCTTCTTTTGTAAATTCGGTTCCGATGGAAAACTGTCCTACATTACTAATATCACCTTCTAATGTCTGGTCCCACAAATATAATATCCTGCTTCCGTTTTCATCCCTAAAATCACCAAGAAGATAATCGATTCCTGAATCTATTACTGCTATGAGAACCCCATTGCCGCTTAATGCTGTTATTCCGGATACAACCGGCAAAATGCAACTTTCCTGTTTTGCACGATATACATCATACTGCAGACCTTTTGGTAACTCCATAAACTCAACCATATCCAAAATCACTAATCGTTCCAATTGCTCCTTTGTTGCACGGATAATAGCATACCCATTTAATAAAATATCAGTCGTTTCACTTTCTTCAATAAGAACCGATGATTCGCCATGATATTTCACAATCACTTCCCATGTGCGCGTTTTTTCATCATATCCGTTACTCAAAATATCCGATTTTAATCTCTGATTTTCGTCCGCTTCCAATGAGAGATTTAACGTCGTATCCAGTTTTTCATTATTCATATTTCTGTTACCTCGCAATGGTGCATTTCAAAAAAATATATGATATAATCGCTTTAAATAGAAATCTGATTATTAACACAAGAGGAATTCTTAATATGTTTATTGATGAAATAAAAGAAATTACGGACTTAGAGCGTGATGCCGTACCTGTCGGACAAAATCTTCAGGAAATGAAAGTTCACGGAGATATTGACTTTCCGCTCATATTATATCCGGTGACATTATCTGAATTATATTTTCGTTTAATCCGGTGGCACTGGCATCCGGAAATCGAACTGATTTATGTCGTAGAAGGAAAGGTAGACGCCCTTATTGATGAAGAATCATTTATTTTGGAACCGGGACAGGGTATCATGGTCAACCAGAATGTTCTTCATGCCTTCCGCCGTGTAGAAGGATATGAATCCGTATTCATCTCCATAGTTTTTCATCCACGCCTTATTTTTGAATACGGAACAGCCTCATTATCCGTTAAATATTTGAATCCGATTGTAAATAATCCGGACATGAAGTATCTCATTTTACAAGATGATGATCCGCATACTGCTCCGGTTATTACCTATATGAATCAGATAGAGGATCTGTATAATTCCCGCGAATTTGGGTATGAGATTGCCTGCAAAGCTGCCCTTTGCAATTTATGGCACGTTCTTCTCAAACTTCCGCAGCATCCCAAATTACCCGTTTCCAAATCCAAACGGCTTCTTAATGATGAACAGCGGATTAAAGATGCTATCGTATTTATCGAAGAACATTTTGCAGAACCGATTACCCTGGATGAAATTGCAGCCTCCATACACATCAGCAAAAGTGAGTGCTGCCGTTGTTTCCAGCGTGTTCTTAGGATTACACCATTTGAATATCTGCTTAAATACCGCATTTTCTATGCAACCAAACTAATACAGCAACAGGATCCTGCCGCGAGCAGTATTTCCAACCTTGCTATTACCGTAGGATTTGGTAATATCAGTTATTTCAACAAAGTCTTTAAACGGGTTTTGAAAATGACTCCGACCGAATACAAAAAACAGGAAGGCTTATCCTAAAGATAGCCTTCCTGTTTTATTTCACCATTTAGTATTTCTTGGGGACATATTTTTCCCACTCAATCGCCTTCCCATCCAGACTCGCTTCTATCAACACATCACCGTCATATACCAATTTCAGGGAAAAGAAACTATCCCTTGTCTCTAATAAATCAAGGAAAACATAATCTCCCACCCAGAAATTCAGTTCCGGGAAACGTTCCTTTTTGACCCATTCCAATTCTCCCTCATCACAGGTAATTAATTCTCCTGTAAACGAATTCGACGTAAAAAGACACATATACTCACAAATTCCATCCGTAGTAACAAAAGTGACAATACCGCGAAACCGATAATCCAGCAGGGTAAGTCCTGTTTCTTCCTTTACTTCACGAAGCAGACACTCATCAGGACTCTCATCCTTTTCGGCATGTCCGCCTACTCCGATCCATTTGTCTTTATTGATATCGTTTTCTTTCTTCACTCTGTGAAGCATCAGGTAACAGTCATCTTTTTCAATATAACATAAGGTTGTCACCGGGTTTCTCATACATTTTCCCTCGTAATATTCTTTGCCCATTTATAACTGTAGAAACGTTTGAATACCCATGGCCATTTTACGAATTCATCCGTACAAAGCAGGAAATAGACCGCTTCTACCGGAAGTTTTAATACAAATGCCGCAAGGAATCCGAGCGGTACCGCATAAACCCACATATCAATCGTATCACAAATAAAACCAAATTTACTGTCACCACCGGCACGGAATACACCTGCAATCAATGTGGTATTAACCGCTGTTCCGGTGATATACGGTACGTTGACATACAGCATAAATTTCAAATATTTAAGTGCCTGCTCGGAAATCATGGCATAATTCATGGCAGCCGGAACCAGTGCAAACACAATAAGCCCTCCAAAAATACCACTCGCAATCGCCAAACGTAACATTGTACGTCCCGCCTGTTTTCCTTCTTCAATCTTATCTTCACCCAGAATCTGTCCTACCACAATTCCGGATGCACTTCCGATGGCATAACAGAATACACAGGCAAGATTACGCACTACCGATACTATGGAATTGGCTGCAACCGCATCGGAGCCCATATGTCCCAAAATAACCGAATACATGGTAAATGCAAGACTCCATACCATATCGTTGCCCACTGCCGGAAGGGCCATTGTCATGAAATCTTTTAACAGTTCCGGATGGCTCTCAAATATTGGTTTGATTACCAATTTCACATTCTCGGAACGAATGGAAACGATAATACACAATACAAGCGAAATAGCTCTGGAAAGAGTTGTTGCCAATGCAACACCGACAATTCCCAGTTTTGGGGCTCCCAATAATCCAAAAATGAACACCGCATTCAGGCACACATTACTGATTAAAGCTGTAGCTTCAATAACCGTACTGATTGCAACTCTTCCGGCACTTCGAAGTACTGCCAGATACACTTCCGTAATTGCCCAGAAAATAAAACATGGGGCGACTACTCTCAGGTACTGCGCGCCCAATACAATCAACGCATCTTCATTCGTAAATATCCTCATTAAAGTTTGCGGAACCACAAATGCGGCCAGGGCCATCAATCCGGCGATAATAAGCGCAAAACGCATGGCAATTCCTTCTACCTTATGCATCGCATTTACATCGCCTTTTCCCCAGTACTGGGCACAGAGCATGGTCACTCCTGTTCCGATACCAAAGAAAAACATAAACGCCAGACTACTATACTGTGTTGCCAGCGAAGACGCCGCCAATGCATCCTGTCCAACGTAATTTAACATTAATACATCAGCCGAATTTACTGCAGCTCCAAATAAATTCTGGATAATAATCGGAAGGGTAATCGTAAATATCTTCCGGTATAAATCTTTATTCTGTACCCATATGTTCTTCATTTCATCTTCCTCATCTTATGCATAAAAATAGCGGCCCGGTTTCCCTTAAGCCGCCAACCGTTCTGTTTAAAACTCGTAGTCAATGCATGCTCTGGATTCACGTACCTCACCGAGCATTTTTGCAAATTCCACATGAACCGGATGCTTCTGATATTCATTCAATCCATCAATATCATCAAAATCACAGATTAAAACCAATTCAAAATTATCCTGTGGTGCGTCTTTTGAATTCACTTTTACTTCTATTTTCTTTAATGCAGGAATCTTCTCATCAAAGCCCTCTAAGCGAGCCGCTGCTTCCAACGCATTTTCGTATCCGCTCTTTCCGTTTGCTGTTTCTTTCATTTTGAACATACATATATGCTTTATCATCTCTATATCTCCAATTGTTATATTTTTCCTACCTAAAATATCACTTTATGCCTTCATCTGTCAACTGTGCCATGTATTCTTCTTTCATACGGACATCATCCATGCAAATATAATAATCAAGTAACAGTCCTACAACCTCTCTGTAGCTGGCACTTCCCTGCTCCACACCGTTTAAAACGAGTGTCGTATTGGTAAATGTATCGCTTGCTTTCTTCAACGTTTTCGTGCTGATAACTGCCTTCTTCTCCACCTTTGTCCATGCATCCTCTGTTAAGAAAACGCGGTCTTTTTTAACCTGGGACGAAATCTTAACATGAGAGTTATATATCTGCTTATTCTCATCGACGGACTTATAAAAATCATTATCAATATAATTAAGTACAGATAAATAACCACTGTACTGGAAAAGAATATCATCTGAATGCAAGCATGCAAGAAATCCAATCAAATTCGCCTCATCCTCATAAATAAATCCCTTCGTGTGCGCCAGTTCATGGCACATCGTCGCCGGCTTACTCATAATATACATAACATCATTGTAATTCGCTTCCAATGAGAACGGAAAATAATACCCCTTCATATACTGCTGGCTTAGAAATTCGGATGCCGCTATCTTCTTAGGTGTTGTATAAAAACCTGCCAATTGCGGATACACCTCTCCAAGATTCTGCATCGCACGGATGGCTTCTTCTTCCATATTGCCGTCATACAGAATCAGTCCGTTCTCATCACGCTCCATCATCTTCGCATACTGATTAGCCCTTGTTACTACAAAATCACGTAACATTCCCAATTCTTCAATTGTATACTCATCCTTCGTAACAATATCTTCCCAGTATTTTTCTTCAAATGTGGTGCAATGATAAAGAATATAACAGTTAAGAGTCATTATCCAGGTAATAGCCACTAAAAGACTGGCAAAGAACGCGTTGTATCGTCCGTAATTTCTTCGGAAACGCAACCATTTGTATTCTGCTTTGGAGGTCCACTTTTCCTGTTTCTGCTTTGTCTTTTTGCTCATCAAAAAAATGACCGCAATAAGCGTAAACACTACAAACACAATCAGTAGTGCCACTGCTAATACGATCATTATCTCGCCAACCGAAAACGGGAACCTGCTTGTCCACTTACCGTATGTATTCAACCATACAGGGAAAATATTGGAAACATAAAAATCACAAAAGGTACTGCTGTTCCACGCCAAAACATTTATGAAAACCGCCAGCAATAAGGCTGATAACAAGAAATAGCGAAGACCTTTTCTCATGTACATTCCTCACAAAAACCATAGTCTCTATTTCTATTTTATCAGTAAATTGTGACAATATCCGTCTATTTTGTAAACAGTTTGTAAATTTTAAAATTATTCATTCATTTTGTCCACAAATGTAATATCTCTTGCTGTTAATTCTACCCACGCCGGGCGGAATCCGCTTTTAATTGCATTACGTACGGACTTAATATTACACCATGCCGCACAGTAAAAAGGCACTTTCCCAAGTGCAATAATCTCTAGTGCCAAGCGGCTGGTTATGGCTGCCGCCACTCCTTTTTGTCTGTATCCGGGAAGTACATCCACACCTATCTGGTACATCATCTCACAATCAGCCGAGCACGCTGCAAGCCCAATTAATGTGTCTCCATCGTAAGCTCCAACTGCCAGTTTATCTACTTCCCGATTATCCATTGTCAATGCATTGTGCCAGATATCCACATACAATTCATCCATGTGATACGGTTCAAATACTCTTAGCTCATATTCGCACGGAAGTGCCACTAACCTATCCATATCCGGTAAGAAATACTCTGCCATAAAACAGGTTTTCAAACCAAATGGCTGTATCTTTACATCCAGCGCATGAATATTTGGCGTCTCAAAACAGTGCTCCAAAGCATATTTATCAATGTATTCCGTTACTGCTTCTTTTGTTCGTCCACTCACTTGCGCCACAATATTATTGCCGTAGGACACCAAGTCGCATTCTAAAGGCAGCGGCATGTATCTGCGCGCCTGCGGATGTTTTTTAGAAAACGTCACTATATTCATATCCGAAAGAAAATCCTCCGGGTTACAATTGCAATCGTATGCCGATTGTTGCAATGCGATTTGCATTATTTCTTTGTTGGTCATTATTTTTCTACCCATTCCTTTAGATTTTTCATCTGTTTTTCAGTATCAGACGTACGATATGCAAATCCCGTAATATGCCATACTATAATTATTACTTGCGCGGCTATTCTTTTGAGAAAGCGTTTCATATTTATTCCCCTCGTATCTCACTAAATCATTTCTAAAATTGCCCCTGTGAAACCTTTAAACTCCCCGATATCACTAAGTAAACCG
>JAGATU010000083.1 GCA_017621115.1 Lachnospiraceae bacterium | reverse complement strand
GGCAGGCGTTACGGATAAAGAACGAATTCTTAAGCTGGAAAGCGATAAGCCGGAGGATGAACTTTCTGCAGACACCGAGCGTCAGTGGGGCGACTTCCGTACATTCTATCGCACGGAGAATCAGGATCCGGGCATTAGTTTTATGAAGTTAAATGATATTTATGAGGAGCCGTATCAGCTTTACTTTAAGATTAAAAAATAATTACGTTATATGCAGGAGAAAATGCTATGGCAGATTGCATTTACAACAGGCAAGTCGAAAAATGGGGCGTTTTTGAAGTACGTATGACCGGTAAGGCAGAAGGTAATCCTTTTGCAGATTATGAGATAAACGGAACTTTTACATCTGCAGACGAGAGTAAAACCGTAATCGGATTTTATGACGGAAACGGAGAGTATGTAGTACGTTTTATGCCGGATTTTGAGGGTGCGTATCATTTTATCGTAAGCGGAAGTTTTTCGGATGAAGTTTTTGAGGGGGACTTCGCGGCAGTTGCACCTTCCGGAAACAATCATGGCTATATGACTATCCGCGACACCTACCATTTCTGTTATGCGGATAAGACACCGTATTATTCACTCGGAACCACCTGCTATGCATGGGTACATCAGAGCGAAGAAATGCAGGAGCAGACATTACAGACACTTTCGGAAAATGCGTTTAACAAGATTCGTTTTTGTATGTTTCCGAAGCACTACGATTATAATTATGCGGACCCGGTTACATTCCCTTACGAGGGTACACCGTGTGATAATTCCGGTTTAAATCGTGGGACGATGTTTGATTATCTAAAGGATAAGAGCGGTAACAACTGGGATTTTAAATGCTTCAATACAGAGCATTTCAGGCGATTTGATAAGCGTATTGAGCAGCTTATGGAAATGGGAATCGAAGCGGATTTGATTTTATTCCATCCGTATGACCGTTGGGGATTTGACGGAATGGGAGCAGAGAATGATGATTTCTATGTAAAATACATTGTGGCGCGTTATGCGGCATACCGTAATATCTGGTGGTCGCTTGCCAATGAATATGATTATGTAGAGACAAAAACGATTGCAGACTGGGACAGAATCGGGGAATTGATTTGCAAAGAAGACCCGTATCGTCGTATGTGTTCCATTCATAACGGCCCGGCATTTTATGATTTTTCAAGAGAGTGGATTACACATTGCAGCTGCCAGGGAACCGACCGATACCGCTCAACGGAAAATACCGATGATATCCGCAAGAAATATAATAAGCCTGTAGTCTGGGATGAAGTCTTATACGAGGGTAATATTGACCTTGGCTGGGGTAATATCAGCGGTGAAGAGATGACGAGGCGCTTCTGGGAGGCAACCATGCGAGGTGGTTATGTCGGGCATGGTGAGACCTATATCTTTGCGGCGGATGAGACATTGGATGATGCCAAACTCTGGTGGTCCCACGGCGGAGTTCTTCATGGAGACAGCCCGGCAAGAATTGCATTCTTAAGTAAGCTGTTGTCAGAGATTCCAAAAGGACAAGGTTTGCAACAGGATACTTCTTATTGGGATGCAATTGCAGCGACTACCGATGTTGAAAAAAAACAGTTTTTGTTGTATTATTTTACTTATCTAAGACCGTTTTATAGGGATATTTATATCGATGATTCAACGGAATACGAAGTAGATATTATCGACACATGGAACATGACAATCAAGCCACAGGGTACTTATAGGGGGAAGTTTAGAGTTATCCTTGGCGGCAAACCGTATATGGCAATCCGTATGCGGGCAAAAACGGAGGAATAGTATGGGGCTTAAAAAATTGTTCAAAGGACGACGTGACAAAAAACAGGTTGTTTTAGAACAGGCAGCAGAAGCGGTTGTTGAAGCAGTGCAGGAAGTAGAAGAAGAGATAGCCGTAGAGGAAGAACCGGTTGAAGAAGCGATTTTAGAGGAACCGGAAGAGGAACCTGTAGAAGAAGTAAAAGAAAGTAAAATGATTGAAGCATTAAAATTAGTATTGCCGCTTGTAAAACAGATGACCGGTAAAGATATCCAGTTGTCTCTGTGTGACAGGGAAAAAGCAATTGATACATGGCCGGCAGATAGTTTCAGTATGCCGGGAGCAATTCCGGGATTGGCTCTTGAGTGGGATAATCCGGCTCATAGAGGTATGCTTGCAGTAATGGAAAGCGGAGTGCCGGATGTGAATTTCCTTCCAAAGGAGATTTTTGGTGTGCCGATTAAGGGTATCCTTACACCGGTATTTGAAGATGGTGAAGTAGTTGGTCTGGTAGCATGTGCTTATTCGTTAGAAGAGGAAATCAATATTAAGGAATCAATTGCTACTTTGGATACAAACCTCAACCAGTCCAAAGCAGGTGTTGAAGAGATTGCAAAAGAAGCAGCTAATCTTGCAGAGAAACTGAACAGTATCCATGAGGTTACCACATCCGTTAAAGAAGAAGTAGATAAAGCGGTAGTAATGGTAGGCGCTATTCAGGCAAATGCGTCCAAGTCCAATATCCTGGCCTTGAATGCATCCATTGAAGCAGCACGTGCCGGTGAAATGGGTAAAGGCTTTGCAGTTGTTGCAGACGAAATGGGTAAATTGGCTCAGGCAAGCGGTAATTCCGCAAAAGAAATCAGCCAGTCATTAGAAGATATTATCAGTGCAGTTGAAAAAGTAACGGCAGCAGTGAACGATGCAAATGATGCGGCAGGCAATCAGGCGGCATCAACAGAAGAAATAACAGCAACACTGACAGATATTACCGAATCGGTAGGTATGATTACAAAGATTACGGAAGAGACCGTATAGTGGTTTAATATAAAAAGTGGTTGACAAAGTATTTTTTCGGTGTTACCTTAAGAAAAAACTTTTAGGAGAAAACATAACATGAATCAGAACCTGCAGTTAGTCCTTGATATGTACATGTATGACAGACGTATTCGCTTATAACTAATCATCTTTGCATTAGTTGTAAGCCGATAGGTCTTTTAAACTAGTGCATAAATGAGAATGTGGGTTTTATATATATTTATATCCGTAATCGAAATTATCGCACTAGGTTTTAAGACCCGGTGCGATTTTTTGTTATGGCGACGAGTCAAGTGGTCATCGAGCTATGGGTTGTAGAAGGAGGAGTGATTATGGATACGATAAGATTGGTTTTGGCAACTGAAAAAGACGCAGAACTTTTACATAGGCTACAGGTAGAGGCTTTCATGCCCCTATATGAAAAATATCACGACGATGAGACAAGTCCGGCGAAGGAATCGTTGGATACCGTCAGATGGAAGATTACGGACCGTGTCAAATCCGATTTCTACATCATTGAATTTGAAAATGAGCCGGTGGGAGGTATTCGCGTACGAAACCACAATGGCGGAAATATCACAGAGGGTGTTAGATGGATATCTCCAATTTATGTAATTCCTGCATTTCAGGGAAGGGGTATTGCGCAGAAGGTAATTGACAAGGTATTTGATATGTATCCGGATACTCCCACCTGGAGATTGGATACCATTAAACAGGAACCGGGCAACTGTCATCTATATGAAAAATGCGGGTTTGTCAGATACGGTGATGAAGATGTGGTTAATGAAAAGATGACACTGGTGAAGTATGAGAAATTTTGTGGATTGGGAGGAAGTGCTATGATTAGATTAATAAGACCAACATTAGAATTAAAAGAAAAAGCATTAGCATACCGTCAGGAGCATTTTGATAATGGAGAACTGATTATCAATGGTAGTGAACTTTTGGATAAAACAGAATCCTATGAGGAATGGCTGGAATCAATAAAGGCGAACGAATCTCCGGAGACGGTCAGTCCAACATGGGTAGTGACAGACACCTTTTTTGCTTTGGATGAAAAAGGTGAAATAGTCGGAATCATTGATTTGCGCCATACATTGAATGATTTCTTAAAGGACTTTGGAAATAGCGGATACAGTGTACGCCCGTCCGAAAGACGAAAAGGCTATGCAACTGAAATGCTCAGACAGGTGCTACTTGTAGCAAAGGAAGCAGGTCTGACAGAGGTACATCTTTCAGTAGAAAGAGACAATTCACCATCTGTCAGAACAATTGTGAAAAATGGTGGCGTATATGAACGTAGTTTTGAATTTGAAGGTGAACAGGCGGATATATATCGAATTGAATTGTGAGGTGAAGGAATGAAAGCAACACTATATACAGAGGAAATTAATAAATATTTAGCATTAGATAAAGTAATTGATTATGATAATGAAGCAATCAAAAACCTATCCGATTCGTTATTTTCACAGGCAGAAGATGAACTGGCATATATTAAGACAGCATATGAATTTGTAAGAGATCAGATATGCCATTCTGCAGATGCCGGTGAAGAACAGATTACTTGCTCTGCATCGGAAGTATTACAAGCCGGTCATGGAATTTGTTTCGCGAAGTCTCATTTGTTGGTGGCGTTGTTGCGTTGTAAGGAGATACCTGCAGGATTCTGCTATCAGAAACTGATATTGGATGATGATACGACGCCTGTTCTGATATATCATGGACTTATCGGAGTGTATATAAAGAATCTTGATACTTGGGTACGCTTGGATGCCAGAGGAAACAAAGAAGGCGTGAATGCGCAGTTTTCTATTGAAGAAGAGCGACTTGCTTTTCCGATACGACCGGAATTGGGAGAAGTGGATGATTACACAGTATATCCGAATCCGGATGAAAAGGTATTGGAGCGTTTGCAGAAATATGAAACAAGACCACAGTTGTGGGAGGATTTGCCTACAGAACTGGCATACCATACAGACAAAGAATAGGAGGAGTGCATTATGATTTTAACAGAATTTGACCCTAATAAAATAGCAGTTATTAATCCACATGGTATAGTGAACCCGGTAAAAGGAATGCCCAGAGTGGCGGTTACCTGTTATGCAAAAGAAACTTTTGAGAGAATGCTTGCGGGTCTTGATGCAGAGCAGATAGCATCCGCATCCACGGCAAACGGAAAAATACCGATTTATAAAGCGGTATACAAAGGAGTGGAGATTGCCCTTTTTATGATGGATGTAGGGGCGCCGGCATCTGCCGCAATGATGGAGGATGTATATCAGATGGGTGCGGAGAAAATCATTATTTTCGGGACCTGTGGCGTATTGGAAAAGAGCATTGATGATTGTGCGATTATCATTCCAAATAGCGCAATGAGAGATGAAGGAACCAGTTATCATTACGCACCACCGTCAGATGAAATCGAGGTTAATCAAAAGTATATGTCCGTATTCACGGGAATGCTCGATGAATTACAGATAAAATATACAGTCGGAAAAACATGGACAACCGATGCCATTTATCGGGAGACGGCGGATAAGATAAAACGCAGAAAGGAACATGGCTGTATCTGCGTAGACATGGAATGTTCTGCAGATGCTGCGGTAGCGCAGTTCCGTGGAAAGGACTTGGTACAGTTTTTCTATGCGGCGGATAATTTAGATGCGGAAGAGTGGGATGTACGAAGCTTAAGCAACAGCGCTAAGTTGGAGGAAAAAGACCGCATCGCTACGATCGCGCTGGAGTTGGCGGTGAGGATAGCGTAAGTGTTAATATATTCATTTTGCGAATTATGCTTTCTAAAATGGAATGTGGGAAAAATCACACTTTCTGGCAATTGATAATCATGGAACAAAAAATGTTTGGTCATAAAAGGGGGCTAAATTGTTTCTGCGCCCAATTAATAAGTGTTTTATGGACTAAAAACATCATAACTATATGAATAGTGTCCAAAAGAACTGGAAAAGGTCGATTGTTAAGTTGTTTTTGGACTCAATGATTGTTTTTTGGTATTATACGCCCAATTCAAAATAAATTTAGAGAAAGTGAGATGTGATAATAATGATAAACATCAGAGTAATGACAATTGACGACTACGACGGAGTCTATAATCTATGGATTAACACTCCGGGAATGGGATTGAATACAACCGATGACAGCAGAGAGGGAATTGATAAGTATCTGAAGCGTAACCCTACCACAAGTTTTGTGGCAGAGAGTGACGGTAAAATTATCGGTGTAATTATGGCAGGGCATGATGGCAGACGAGGATTTATCAATCATACAGCGGTTCTGTCGGATTACCGGAAACAGGGAATTGCTACAAAACTGGTGGATAGCGCAATGGATGCTCTCGACAAAGAAGGAATAAAGAAAGTTGCGTTGGTTGTGTTCAAACATAACGAAATCGGAAACGGTTTTTGGGACAATATTGGATTTACAGATAGGGAGGATTTGGTGTATCGGAATAAAAATATTCATGCATTGGATAGGATTGATACATAATTTGCAGGCAGGCCATATTTTAGGCTTGCCTGTTTTTTTATTTGCCGCATAGGAAAACAGTTACTCAATTTATCAAGCATTACAAATGATATTATGCTATATTTATCTACTAACTATGGGAAATGTGTTATGATAATAACGATAGTATAAAAATAAGGAAAACGCAGGTTGCTAAACCGACCGGTATTATATCCGGACTACAGACTTGAAGTAATGCCGGCATATGCCGAATTCAAAAAATAGAGAGGGTATAGGGGGTACAAATGAACAGTATAGAATTAACTGCAGCGTTAAGAGAGAATATTAACAGTGTTTTTGTGGGAAAAGAAGATATTGTAGAGAATCTTTTGATATGCCTGTTAGCAGGCGGACATGTCCTTTTGGAGGATGTACCTGGCGTTGGTAAGACGACACTGGCACTAACCCTTGCAAAAAGTATGGATGCGGATTTTGGACGTATCCAGTTTACGCCGGATACTTTGCCGGGCGATGTAGTAGGTGTATCGGTTTACAATATGAAGTCCGGTGAATTTGAGTTCCGTCCGGGCGCCGTGATGAATCAGGTTCTTTTGGCAGATGAGATTAACCGTACATCGCCGAAGACACAGGCCAGTTTGCTGGAAGCAATGGCAGAAGGACAGGTGACGGTCGATAGCAAGGTGTATGAATTACCGCAGCCGTTTATCGTAATTGCAACGCAGAATCCGGTAGAATTCATGGGAACCTATCCGCTTCCGGAAGCACAGATGGATCGTTTTATGATGCGTCTTTCCATCGGGTATCCGGACAGGGAGCAGGAAATGAAGATGGCGGAACTGTTCTTACAGGAAAAAACATCGGATAAGACAAAAGCCGTTTGTAAAGCAGAGGATATTCTTGCATTGCGCGATGAAATTAAGGCGGTAACGGTAAAGGAAAATATACTCGGCTATATGGAAGATATCGTTAAGATTACAAGAGAGGATGCGCGTTTATTGCTTGGGGCAAGCCCAAGAGCATTGCTTTCGCTTCTTGCAGCATCCAGGGCAAGGGCCTTTTTGCAGGGAAGGGATTTTGTGAAGCCGGATGATGTAAAGGCAGTAGCGATGCAGGTTCTTGCGCACAGATTAGTACTGTCTGCAGAAGCAAGACTTCAGAGAGCAAGTGCAGAAGCAATTTTGAAGGAATTAATACTTAAGGTAAAAGTACCGATGTAGGAGATACCTATGAGGGGACTGAGGAAAAAGGCGGATGAATTGGCCAAGCGCAGATGGGTTCTGTTTGGCGTATGGATACTTTCCCTGGTGGGAATCAGTTTTTATGGCGGAGCGGTCAGTTACGGCTTCTTTTTTGGCGTGACTCTGATTCCGTTTATTTCGCTTGCCTATCTTTTAGCCGTATACATTTTTTTCAGAATCTACCAGAAGGTGGAGAGCAGGGATATGGTGTGCGGACAGCCTGCACCATATTTCTTTATTTTGCAAAACGATAGTGTTATTCCTTTTTCAGGCGTCAGTGTCAAACTTTTTTCATCATTTTCTTTTGTGGAAAAAATGCCTGAAAACACGGAATATGAATTATTATGTGGAGATAAATATACTTTCGAAACCAAATTGACCTGCAAGTACCGCGGAGAGTATGAAGTAGGCGTAAAAGAGATAATTGTAACGGATTATTTCCGTCTGTTCCGCTTAAGATACCATGTCCCGAATACGATAAGAGCCATCGTTAAACCGAAAATTACGCGTGTTTCCAAACTTATCAGTATCGGTGAGATGATAAGTGTTTTACAGATGCAGTCCATGCATGCGGGAAGTGAGCCGGATGTTACGGTACGTGATTATGTGCCGGGAGATGCGATTAAGAATATTTCGTGGAAAACTTCTGCGCGTGAAAATAAATTAAAAGTCAGAAACCGGATAGCGGAAGAAAAACAGGGAATTGTTTTATTCGGGGATACCAAAAGGTATTACAGCCGGATGGAAGAATATCTTCCGCTGGAAAATAAAATGCTTGAGATTATGGTATCGCTCGGGATTTATCTGGCAGAGCAGAACATGCCGTTTACAGCATATTACAGTCAGGGAAAGATGATAAGTAAAAGGGTAAACGGTGTCCGGGAATTTAATGAGTATTATGAGAATATTTCCGGAGTTGTCTATAGTGATACGGAAGAGGTTTCCGGTCTGATGCGGGAACTGATGGCAAAAGGAGCGTTTTCTGATTGTAAGGTGGCTTTTGGTATTTTACACGAGATGAATCAGGAAATTATGGAGATGACGGAGCAATTGTCACAGTCCGGTATTCCGGTTGTTTTGTATGTGGTAACGGAAGAAAAATACGAAGACTATATAAAATTAAACAATGAGCGTAGAAATATAATTACGGTTCCCGCTGATGCGGAATTAGAAGGGAGGCTTTAATGAATATACGGCTTCCTTTCAGGGAACAGGAATTGTTCCGTTTTGTGAATACAGTGTTGCTTTCCTGCATTATTGTATTGGGCTGCGGTGGGTTACTCGGAATAAAAGATACAGGTGGAAAACATGCGGCAGTTGTGGTGGCAATAGCGGTAATGATACTGCTTTTGCATATTCTGCTGTATAAAAAGGTCTTATTCGGTATCTTTTCCGTATTGTTACTCATTCTCCTGGTAATGGGTACAATCGGCCTGCAGGTGAGTAAAGATTTTTTGAATTCCTACATAAACTGGATTACTAACAGACCGGATTGGAATCCGGAGTGGGTATTCGGATATAGTGTAATGCAGATACTCTGGGTAGTAGTAATCTGCTATTTGTTCCTGCTTTTTACGGAGAACTATTTTTATATCAAGGTGGCAATGCTTACCGGTATCGTCGTATGGCTTTTATATTGCATGATTAGCAGACAGAATGTAATACCTCTGTTTGCAGGATGCAGTATCACCTTTGTTTTCCTGATACTAACGGAGTGGACACAGAGAAAATGGAAAAAGGTCCGGACACAGAGCATTTTTGCCTGTATGAACTGGCTTTTACCGTTTGTTATGGTCTATTTCATATTGCTGCTGAATATGCCGGTTTCTCTAAAGCCATATGACTGGCAGTTTGTAAAAAAGGCAAAAGAGGATTTGGAAGATACTATTTTGGCGGTTTCATTAAAGTTCTTCCCGGAGTATGGAGAACCTGAATTTGTATTCAGTGGTTTTTCTGAGGAAGGCAGCTTAAAAGAAAGTCTTAATGAAAACGATAAAAAGGTAATGGTGTTGCGCACCAACGGGCAGCTAAAAACAAATGTATATCTTGTCGGGAAGATATTCCATGCATTTGACGGACGGGAATGGACGGCGAATGCTGAGATGTATCCGAATGAATTGTATCTGGATACGGCAAAGACCGTATGTGCCGTAAGAAGTTATGATAATGAGTTTTTTATGGACTACATCGGCTATACATTTATGGATATTTGCTATGAATATTTAAGTACACAGACCTTATTCGTACCGATAAAAACATATGATGTTGAGAGCAACCAAAGGAATGTGGAAGTTCTGGCAAAAGACGGAAACTTTATGCTTGAAGAAAAGCAGGATTTCGGAACTGTTTTCGATGTCGGTTTCTATCAGATGAATTCCGGAAGTGATTTTTTTAGAACTTTGCCGCAAACAGAACCGGATGCGGTAGTCGTAGAAGATGTTTTGGCTGATTTGAATGCGCGTACGGGAGTAGAGTTGAAACCGGAAGATTTTGATGCGTATGAAGAATTCTGTTATGAGAATTATTTAAGTGATATTGCGCTTTCAAAAGAAACGGAAGAATATATAGCTGAGATATTACAGGACGCTGTCTCGGATGTTGATAAGCTGATAGCAATTGAGCAGGAACTGAATAGCTTTGAATATTCTTTTGATTCCGGGGAAATTCCCGAAGAAGTCATAGATGCAGGAACTTTTTTGGATTATTTCCTGTTGGAAAAAAGGCAGGGATATTGTACTCATTTTGCAACTGCTTTTGCATTGTTGGCACAGTCACAGGGAATACCCGCACGATATGTACATGGTTACTGTATTCCGGCGGGCAAACCCGGAGATGTATCGGTGACGGCATCCATGGCACATGCATGGCCGGAAGTATACATTAAGAATATCGGCTGGATTCCTTTTGAGCCGACACCGGGTTACGGAGAAGTAAGATATGGTTCATGGGAGCCTAAAAAAGGCAGTTTAATTGCAGATATAGAGCGTGAAAAGTATTGGAATGCAAAAGATGTGTATGCAGAGAAATTTGGTGATACTGAAGCTATGATCGAAGTAGGGAATAAGGTCTCTTTTTCTGTGTATATCCGCAAAATACTGTCAAGAGTCCTGCGGATTGTCTTGCTTTTAGCGGCTGCAGTTGCATTACTGGCTTTGGAAGAATATTTGCGAAGCAGTTATATTCTGTCGAAAATGAGTCAGGAGAAGCGGTATGGTTATAAAGTCAGACAGGCGTTCAAAATATTGACATGTCTTGGCATGCATAGATTGGATGCAGAAACGCTTAGCGAATACCGGGCAAGAATTCGCGAGGAATTGCCGGGAAATATGTCATTACAATTTATGGAAGAATATGAAATGCTACTGTATGGAAATAAGCAGGCGGATGGCAAAATGTGGGAAGTTCTTTTAAGAGAGAATGAAGAACTTTTAGGCATTTTACAGGAAAGAAAGAGATTCCGTTATATAATCTATAAATTGTTCGGAAGATAACAAAGAGGCAAATCAGTTGATTTGCCTCCTTGTTTTTAGTACATGCATGTGTTATGTAAACTAATCTCTCTTATCAATACGGCCCTCGGCAATTGCTTTCTGCACCCATAATTGCAAGGAATCAATAGCCATGGAAATCTGTGATAACTGTTCTTGGATTTTCTCAAAATCCTTTATCTCGTCGTCTGAAATCTGACCGTCAACAGTAATCTCGATTAGACGGTTCTTTTCTTTTTCCAATGAATTAAGTGATGCAAGCATCTCCAGTGTAATCTGGGAGAGTTCTTTGAACTGTACTTCGGGAACATATTCCTGTCCAATCGGACATTCATGCGAACAGTAGTAATTACATAAAGACGGATTCTTATACCCTTCTGCCATTGCCAGTATCTCGTCCGGATGCGGCAGTGAGCGCTCGCTCTCGATTTTCTCAATGCGGTCCGATGAAATAAATTCTAATATTTCAGCTGCGCTCTCGCGTGTATAGCCGGCTTCTTCGCGGCTGATCTGATAAATGTTTTTGTCTTTTTTAGTTGATTTTCTTCCCATTTTTCCCCTCTGTAAAAGTTATTTCGCACTTTCCGGCGAAATAAGCAGTATTAAGTCGCCGCTTTAACCATGTATCGGCGCGCTCTTTCATTATATACTGTAATCAATCCAAGGGGAACACATTAATTTCATAAATTGGAATGTTTCGGAAAGAAGGTAAACGGGGTGAAGAAAGTGATTAGTTTTGTATTAACAGTATTATTTGCAATTTTCTTATTGTGGATAGGTTTTAAATTAACGGGAGCGTTGATAACAGCTTGTTTATGGTTGCTAATTGGATTACCGGTATCGTTAGTAATGTTGGTGCTGGGAGGCATTTTATGCTGTACTATCATTCTTATTCCGGTAGGACTTTTATGTATGAGAGCAGGAATGTTTTTCCTGGTGCCTATCAGATAATAGTAGAAAGCAGAACTGTATAAAAGCAATTGATATGGAGGACTGCCTATGAGTGTGAAAGAGCGCGTTTTAATCTGTAGATTATTGGAAAAAATGAGTGAGCAGGAGGCTTATAGTAGACAACTGGGACTGGAAAATGCATCCACATTTTGTGGGGTGAATATAATACAAAAGAAAAATGAGGAACATATATTTAGTGTGTAAAAGGTTTTAAATAAATACGATTGAGGGGACCTCCCGAAAAGCCTTACTGATTTAAGGGGAATGAATCGGTAAGGTTTTTTTCTTTTGGTAGATGTGATATAATTACATAAATCTGCAATAATTTAAGGGACAATCAATTCATATGAAAAATAAATATCGAAATAAATTAACGACGACTCAAATTATTATGCTGAGTTTTCTGATTTTAATATTGGCGGGAAGTGTCTTGCTTGCGATGCCGTTTAGTGCGGCAAACGGGAAAGCAGTATCTTATATTGATGCGTTATTTACAGCGACTACATCCGTGTGTGTTACGGGACTGGTAACCGTTCCGACTGTTTCGGCATGGAGTTTTTGGGGACAACTTGTCATTTTGCTGCTGATACAGGCAGGCGGACTGGGTGTAATTACCATCGTATCCATGTTTATGATTAATCTGCATAAGAAAATCGGGCTCGGTGACCGGATGCTGATACAGGCGGCGTTTAATCTGAATACATTATCGGGACTTGTCAAATTTGTAAAAAATGTTGTGCTCGGAACATTTTTGGTAGAAGGTGTGGGCGCACTTTTGTACATGACAGTGTTTGTGCCTGAGCATGGAGTACGTGGGGTCTGGATATCCGTATTTAATGCGGTTTCGGCTTTTTGTAACGCGGGAATGGATATTATCTCGGAAAACTCTCTATGCGAATATGCATTAAATCCGATGGTGAATATGGTAACCTGTCTTTTGATTGTATTTGGAGGTATCGGATATATTGTCTGGTGGGATGTAATCCGTGTACTACGTAATTTTAAAAAGCAGGGATTTGCCTGTTTTAAAAGGATGACGCTGCAAAGCAAACTGGCAATCAGTGTTACTGTTTTTTTGATTGTTGCCGGAGCAATGGCGGTTTTCATTTTAGAATATAACAATCCGTTAACGTTGGGGGGACAATCTGTTTGGGATAAGTTGCAGTTGGCATTTTTCCAGTCTGTTACGACAAGAACGGCCGGATTTGCGACAGTTCCGCAGCAGAATCTAAAGGATGCCACTTCTGTAATTTCATTGCTGTTAATGTTTATCGGCGGTTCACCGGCAGGGACGGCAGGTGGTATTAAGACGGTAACGATGTTGGTATTGGTGGCGTCTGCTGTTGCAACCATCAAAAATAAAAATGAGGTTGTGCTATTTAACCGTAAGATTCCGAAAGAAGCGGTAAATAAATCAGTGGCAATTATGAGCACATCGTTTGCAACAACTTTTACGGCAACCATTCTTTTGCTTGCCGTAATGAATGCCGGAGCACTTGATGTGATATACGAGACGGTAAGTGCCACGGCAACGGTAGGATTGTCAAGAGGGCTGACGACTGTTCTTGACCTATGGGGCAAGATTATTATTATAATAACCATGTATTTGGGAAGAATCGGTCCGATTTCACTGGCAATCGCGTTTGGAACACGAAAAGAGAAACAAAATATTATCAGTAACCCGACAGAAGAAATAGTAATAGGCTAAAGCAAGGATAAGGAGAATATATAGTATGAGTATAAAGCAAACATATGCGGTGTTTGGACTTGGAAGATATGGAATTGCAGTTGCAAAAGAATTGGTGGAGAATGGCGCAGAAGTTTTGGCAGTAGATGTGGATGAAGATATTGTCAATGACGCAAGTTTGGTGCTCCCGTATTGTAAGAAAGCGGATGTAACAGATGCGGAAGT
>JAGATU010000082.1 GCA_017621115.1 Lachnospiraceae bacterium | reverse complement strand
GCTGAAAACGACGATATGGCTAAGGGTGCTGTAGCAGCTCTTGACAAAGCTAACATCTCTCACGGTGTTAACGGCGACGTAGTTGTTATGGGATTTGACTGCAACAAGTGGGCATTAGAAGAATTATTAGCAGGAAACTGGAACTATGACGGACAGTGTAACCCATTCCAGGCTTCTTATATTGATGAAATCATCAAGACTCTTGAAAGCGGCGGAACAATCGCTGAAAAGACAATCATCATGGATGAAAAGGGATTTGACGCTTCTACAATTACACAGGAAGACGTTGATGCATACGGAATCTAATCATAATTGGTGATAACATTAATTTAAATGACTAAAAAAGCGCGGCGCAGCGGGACTGAAATTCGGACGCTTGCTCCGCGCTTGTTTTTCGAAAAAGAGCAAGGAGTGAATATACGGTGAAAGATAGAACTGTATTGGAAATGAAAAACATTCATAAGAGCTTTCCCGGAGTACGTGCCCTTCGGGCAGTGGATTTTACTTTATGTGAAGGTGAGATTCATGCATTAATGGGTGAAAACGGTGCAGGAAAGTCCACTTTGATTAAAGTTCTGACCGGTGTTTATGAAAAGGACGAAGGACAGATTTTTATCAAAGGAAAAGAAGGTGCAGTGGCAATCCGTTCGCCACAGGAAGCTCAGAAAAACGGAATCAGTACCGTTTATCAGGAAATTACACTTTGTCCGAATCTTACGGTTGCAGAAAATATGTTTATCGGACGTACCAATGACGCAACCGTGAATTGGAAAAAGGTTAATGAAGATACGGAAGCCATCTTAAAGTCGCTTGATATTCCAGCAACCGCAACACAGCAGTTGTCGAATTGTTCCATTGCCGTACAGCAGATGATTGCCATTGCACGTGCGGTGGATATGGAATGTAAAGTGCTTATTTTGGATGAGCCGACATCATCACTTGATGAGCAGGAGGTTGCAAAATTATTCAAAGTAATGCGCGACTTAAAAGCAAGAGGTGTCGGTATTATTTTCGTTACCCATTTCCTTGACCAGGTATATGAGGTCTGTGATAAAATCACGGTTTTGCGCGATGGTCAGCTGGTGGGTGAATATGAAATTAAAGACCTTCCGAGGGTTCAGCTTGTAGCGAAAATGCTTGGTAAGGAATTGGATGATATGTCCGAAATCAAAGGTGAGCAGGCGGCATATCAGGAAGCGGATGCACAGACAGCCGTATTTGAAGCAGAGGGATTATTCAGTGATGCGGGAATCAAACCGTTTGACTTCCATATCAACAAGGGTGAAGTTAACGGATTTACCGGTTTGCTCGGCTCAGGCCGTAGTGAATGTGTACGTGCCATCTTTGGCGCGGACAGAGTTCTTGGCGGAACAGTGAAAAAGAATGGAAAGACGATTAAAATCCAGAAACCGATTGATGCCATGAGACAGGGTATTGCGTATTTGCCGGAAGACCGTAAGGTGGATGGCATAATCGGAGATTTATCCGTACGCGATAATATTATCCTGGCAACACAGGTATTAAAAGGATTTTTTAGGCCGTTTTCAAAAGCAGAAGCAATTAAATTTGCGGATGAATATATTAAATTATTGGAGATTAAAACAGCATCAACCGAAACACCGATTAAATCTTTGTCAGGCGGTAACCAGCAGAAGGTAATTCTTGCGCGCTGGCTTTTGACCCATCCGGAATATCTGATTCTGGATGAACCGACCAGAGGTATCGATGTCGGAACAAAGATTGAAATCCAGAAACTGGTGCTCAAACTTGCATCAGAAGGTATGAGCGTTACCTTTATTTCTTCTGAATTGGACGAAATGCTTCGTACCTGCTCCCGTCTGGTAGTTATGCGTGACCGTAAGGTTGTTGGTGAATTAAATGGGGAAGAACTGACCCAGAGTAAGGTTATGGGAACCATTGCCGGAGGTGAAAAATAATGCAGAAAAAAAATAAGTTAGGTGAATTTTTTGGTGGATTATTAAGACAGCAGTTATTTATTCCGGTAGCAGCATTATTGATTCTTGCTGTTTTCAATTTTGTTGCGGATCCTGCCTTCTTTAGAATTACTATGGGATATAACAGTGAAGGATTTCCGGTTCTTTCCGGTTACTTAATGACTATTCTGGATTACGGTTCAGAACTTGCCATTCTTGCAATCGGTATGACACTGGTAACAGCAGCTACAGGCGGACAGGATATTTCCGTTGGCGCAGCGATTGCAATTGCAGGCAGTGTAATTCTCCGTATTCTCTGCGGTCATCCGGATGACCAGTTGGAAACATTACAGGCCCCGATTATTGTAGCCTTTTTGGTGGCTTGCGTAGTGGCTATGATTTTTGGCGCATTCAATGGTGCATTGGTAGCGTATTTTAAAATCCAGCCGATGGTAGCGACCCTGATTCTTTATACGGCAGGACGTTCCATTGCGGCATGGATTAACAACAATACTCTTCCGATTGTTTCGGATAAATCTTTTACATATATCGGTGGATTTATTCCGGGGATACCTGTGCCGACACCGTTTTTTGTGGCGGTAGCATGTATGATAGTGATTGCACTTGTTCTTCGTTTTACAAATTTAAGACTGTATACACAGGCAGTCGGTATTAATGAGAATTCTTCAAGATTAAATGGTTTGAATCCTACATTTATCAAGTTTTTATCATTTATTATTTTAGGTCTTTGTGTAGCGGTAGTGGGTCTGATTAAGGTAAGCCGTTTGTCTACCATCAACTACTCCGTAGTGGCAAAGGATATTGAAATGGATGCGATTCTTGCTGTTGCGCTTGGAGGCAATGCGCTTTCCGGCGGTAAATTCAACATGACAGCATCCATCCTTGGTGCATATGTAATCCAGTTCCTTACAACGACCCTTTATAAGTTTAATGTACAGGCAGATGCCCTCCCGGCATATAAAGCGGTTGTTGTAATCGTTCTGGTAGTGATGAGTGCACCGGCAGTAAAGGAAAAAATTGCTTTCATCAGCAAGAAAATGAAAGCAAAATCGCAGGTAAAGGAGGTTGCTTAATATGTTTAAAAACAAGAAAAATCCGGCAAACTCCGTAAATAAACTTGGTAAAATCAAAAATATGACAGATACCAATCTGTTGCTTACGATTACGATTGTTATTTTCTTTGCAATGTATATCGGAGCGATTGTCTTTCAGGGTAAAGGATTTTTAAAACCGCAGACATTTTTTAATATTTTAAATGCCAATGCGGCGCTCATTATTGCTGCATGCGGTATGAGTATCGTAATGATTACCGGCGGAATTGATATTTCCGTTGGTGGTGTAGCGGCACTTGTCAGTATGTGCTGTGCCGTTTATCTCGACTTCCATGGTGGAAGTGTAATAGGAGCAATTGCCATTTCCGTTGGAATAGGATTGTTATTTGGACTTATACAGGGGTATCTGGTGGCTTATCTGGAGATTCAGCCTTTTATTGTAACCCTGGCGGGTATGTTTTTTGCCCGAGGTATGACAACGATTGTTAACTCCACACCGTTTAACGTGGAAAATGAGGCATTTGTTGCCATGAAAGATACACGTATCGTGGTACCTTTTATGGGTTCGGTAAACAAAGCCGGCAAATACGTGGACGCTTATATACAGATTGGTGTTGTTGTGGCGTTGCTTGTCGTTCTTATTTTCTTCTGTGTGCTCAGATGGACTAAACTGGGTCGTGCTTTTTACGCAGTCGGCGGTAATTCACAGAGTGCATTAATGCTTGGTATTAATGTCAAAAGAACAAAATTTTTATCCCACTTAATCTGCAGTATTCTTGCAGGTATCGGTGGATTTGTATACTTCCTGTATGTTGGTTCCGGTTCGCCGTCACATGCAAGCGGTATGGAAATGAATGCGATTGCATCATCCATTATCGGCGGAACCATGCTAACAGGTGGTGTAGGTAATCTTGTGGGAACATTCTTTGGAGTGTTATCCCTTGCAACAATTCAAAATATTGTTTCTTCAGCAGGTCTTGACCAGGCTTGGTGGACAGGAATTACAATTGCAGCAATGCTTTGTCTGTTCCTGATTATCCAGAGTGTGGTTATGGCCCGCAAAAAGAAAGCAGTGAAATAAACTGCAATAAATTAATAAGCACTTATATCCTCATCAAGGAATAAGGTAGACCCTCTGATAGGGCAGCCGCATTTAATCCGTGCGGCTGCTTCTTTTTTGTGGAAATAATTGAAGAAAGAACATTTGTTCTGTACAATTTAAATTGTTTTTGGTATACTATATATTGCGTGAAAAAAACGTATTTGATTTGGAAAGGATTATTATGGATATAACAGATAAATCCGGACGGTTTATTTTACATTCTGAATATGCTCCTACCGGAGACCAGCCACAGGCAATTGCCGAATTGGTTGAGGGTTTTAAGGAAGGCAACCAGTTCCAGACGCTTCTTGGCGTTACCGGTTCGGGGAAGACCTTTACCATGGCTAATATTATTGCGGCGCTTAATAAACCTACGCTTATTATTTCACACAATAAGACTCTTGCAGGACAGTTGTATGGGGAGTTTAAGGAATTCTTTCCTGAGAATGCGGTAGAGTATTTTGTGTCCTATTATGATTATTACCAGCCGGAGGCTTATGTGCCGTCTTCGGATACTTATATTGCAAAAGATTCTTCGGTTAATGAAGAGATTGATAAACTTCGTTTATCGGCGACAGCATCCTTATCAGAAAGAAGGGATGTTATTGTTGTTGCCAGCGTCAGCTGTATTTACGGACTGGGTAGTCCTGATGAATATCAGGATATGGTTGTTTCTCTGCGCCCCGGCCAGTTAAAAGACAGGGATGCGGTGCTTCGTGAATTAATTGATATCCGCTACACACGGAATGATATGGACATTGAGCGTGCTACTTTTCGTGTAAGAGGCGACAGTATTGATATTTATCCGGCAGAAGGCGGAGATTACCTGATTAGGGTAGAATTTTTCGGAGATGAGATTGACCGTATCGTACAGGTAGAGCCTTTGACAGGTAAGGTACATGCTACTTTGGAGCATGTGGCTATTTTCCCGGCGTCCCATTACGTAATCCCGCAGGAAAAGATTATGGAAGGCTGTGCCCGCATTGAGAGAGAACTGGAAGAGAGAATCCGCTATTTTAAGAGTGAGGATAAGTTAATAGAGGCGCAGCGTATTTCGGAACGTACGAATTTTGATGTGGAGATGTTGCGTGAGACCGGCTTTTGTTCAGGAATCGAGAATTATTCGGCACCGCTTAACAATCTTCCGCCGGGAGAGACTCCGTTTTGCCTTTTGAATTTCTTTCCGGATGATTTTCTGATTATTATAGATGAGTCCCATATTACGATTCCGCAGATACGCGGTATGTATGCGGGGGACCGTGCGCGTAAGAATACCTTGGTGGATTACGGTTTCCGTCTGCCGTCAGCACTGGATAACCGTCCGCTTAATTTTGAGGAATTTGAACAGCATATTGACCAGATGCTCTTTGTATCGGCGACACCGTCCGATTATGAGGAGGGGCATGAACTGTTGCGTGCAGAGCAGGTCATCCGTCCGACCGGACTTCTGGATCCGGAAGTATTTGTGCGCCCTGTGGAAGGGCAGATTGATGATTTGCTTAGTGAGATACGCAAGGAGACCGAGAAGAAGAATAAAGTCCTTGTGACGACACTGACCAAGAAGATGGCAGAGGATTTGACCGATTATCTTAAAGAAGTCGGCGTAAGGGTTAAGTATCTGCATTCCGATATTGATACTCTGGAGCGTGCCGAGATTATCCGTGACATGCGCTTGGATGTGTTTGATGTATTGGTTGGTATTAACCTGTTGCGAGAAGGTTTGGATATTCCGGAGATTAGTCTGGTGGCGATTCTGGATGCGGATAAGGAAGGATTCCTCCGTTCGGAGACTTCCCTTGTACAGACAATTGGACGTGCCGCGCGTAACAGTGACGGACATGTCATTATGTATGCGGACCATATTACCGATTCCATGGATAAGGCGATTAATGAGACGCGCCGTCGCCGTGAGATTCAGCAGAAATATAACGAAGAACACGGCATCACACCAACTACAATTAAGAAAGCTGTCCGCGACCTTATCAGCATTTCCAAGGTGATTGCCAAGGAAGAACTCCGCTTCGAAAAAGATCCTGAGTCAATGGATAAGAAGGAACTTGAGAAACTTATCAAGGATGTTGAGAAACGTATGAAGAAAGCCGCAGCTGAACTCGACTTCGAATCCGCAGCGGAACTTAGAGATAAGATGGTCGAACTTAAAGACATGTTAAATAATTATCTGGAAAAATAAATGCATGGAGTGTAGCGGGGAGGTATCCAACCAAACCGTTTGAACGTGTCGGTACTTAGCGAGGTTCTTTCGAGCTTAGTACCGTTACATGTGAAATCGAGCGGAAGCGTGTTTGGAGGGATACCTCCCCGCTACACGGCATACAGTTAGGAGACTGACAATGAGTGAAACACCCAAAATGCGTCCGCGTGAGTATATTAAGATACGTGGCGCAAAGGAACATAATTTAAAATCAGTTGATGTAAATATACCGAGAAATGAGTTTGTGGTTCTGACAGGATTGTCAGGTTCGGGTAAGTCTTCGCTTGCATTTGATACGATTTATGCGGAAGGTCAGAGACGATATATGGAGTCCCTGTCTTCCTATGCCAGACAGTTCCTCGGACAGATGGAGAAACCGGATGTGGAACGTATCGACGGGCTTTCACCGGCGATTTCGATTGAC
Source organism: Lachnospiraceae bacterium (assembly GCA_017621115.1). The sequence goes on along the minus strand of JAGATU010000082.1, from coordinate 123 downwards.
CAGAAATCGACCAACCGCAATCCGCGTTCTACGGTTGGTACCGTAACGGAGATTTATGATTATTTCCGTCTTTTGTATGCGCGTATCGGTATTCCGCATTGTCCGGAATGTGGCCGCGAGATT
>JAGATU010000081.1 GCA_017621115.1 Lachnospiraceae bacterium | reverse complement strand
TGATACTGGACGAAGCCACTTCCAGCATCGATACCAATACCGAACTTCTGGTTCAGGACGGAATTGAGGAATTATTAAAAGGACGTACTTCCTTTGTAATTGCACATCGTTTGTCCACGATTCAAAAGGCGGACCGTATCTTTGTTATTGATGACGGCGGCATTGTGGAAGAAGGAACGGTTACGGAACTTCTCGCCAAGAAAGGAGCCTACTACAAGCTTCATATGGCACAGATGGTTCTACCGGCATAGTATAATATACTGTTTTAATCTGCATAAACAAACGAAAAAGACGGTTTTGACTCTCATCAAAACCGTCTTTTTATATGCTTAATATGTACTTAAATCTTAAATCAGACTATCCATCAGATTACCCATGGAAGATGCCGCATTCTCATATCCGCCAAGGCTGTTGTAGGTCTTCATAACATTTGCTTCGCTGTTAGCTGTAGCGCCAACGAAAGAAGCCTTTGTTGAAAGAACATACGCAAATGATGCATTACCGTTAAATAACTTCTTCATATCGTCTACTTCAGCTGCCTTAAAGTCCTTCTCGGATACTACAAGTTCGTCATCCTTGCCGATAGTAATACCTACTTTTTCAAGAGAAGCCTTATAATCCTCTACAAGTCTTACCAAATCATCCGCTTCGCCGGAAACCTTCTCAGAATCGGAATCCTTAACAGATTCTAATAATGTATTGTATTTCTTAGCAAAGTCATTAACTGCGTTATAGATAGCATCTACATCGTAATCTTCCACTTTGGCTGTGGTACCGTCTTCGTTCTTCACTTCCATTTCTTTCTTGCGGAATAAAGAATCCGTACCACGTTCGATTAATTTCTCAGCAGTGCCTGCAAGTGCGGAAGCATTACCGTTCACTTCATTCAGTCTCTCTACTTCGGTACTCTCTGTAAACTTCTTGTCATTCTTATCAGTCTTAGTAGCTGAAGTGCTCTCTGCCTTATCCTGTGCAAAATAAACCTTCAGTGCCTTACCATAAGCACCGGACTTAATACTGCTGTATTCTGACAGGTTAATCGCATTAAATAAATTATTGCTTGAACCCTGTGTAGAGTTATTCATGCTGTTAAATAAATAACTGTAATCATTCTTCTCAGGTATTTTCATATGCGTTCCTCCTTAATAAGGTCATCATCCGTTGATAACGCTGCTACATCCATGTATTTTATAAAAATTGATACTTTCTTACTATTATCATACATCTTATCGGCCAAAAACTCAAGGGAATTAAGCACTTTCCGTACTTTTATCACAATTTTTTCAGATTCTCCTTCATTACATCCGTAAACATCTGCAAAATTGCCACGATTTCATCCCTGGTAGCATCATCCACTTCCTTTGTGGCACGTATCATTCCGGTCACGGTCTTTTTCCAGTCAATCGCCATATCAATCAGATTCTTCGAATCACAACCATCTAAAATATGAAAAAGTGTCCCCACAAAAAGTTCAAGCTGGTCATCATTTAACTTAAGAATCCATTCATTGAGTGCCGCATTCATAAACTTGGAACTCTTATCTACATCTTCCTTGCGGATAAAAGAGGCCTCTCCCACTTTCCATGTGTATGGGTCATGCTGCAAAAGACCGAGCGAAGCACTCTCAATCACCATATAATCTTCATGGTTTTCCAAAATCATTCCGACAAGGGATGATTGCGGAATATACTTCTCAATACGCTCGGCAATTTTCTCATAATCATCACTGTTTAAAATCTCCGGTCGAAAGCCCGGTCCGTCAAAACTGTATATCCTCTTAATCCTCTTCTGTATGTCCTCAAATACATTCATACAGCTGTAAACCGCAAGATTACCGCCCTTACTGTGTCCGCAAACCATAAACTCACCGTCTATGCGGTTCCCGATTTCGTTCAGATACAGAGCTGACAAGCGCTGTCCGGGAACGGGTTTCTTAAAGGCCATATTAAAGTCCTCTTTCCAGCCGACCAGATTTTCATCCGTCCCACGGAACACAACCACCGGTACCATATCGGTAAAAAAGCAGGTCATCGCACAAAACTGCGTCTCTACAAATTCATTAATAATATCTGTAAAATAATTGCAGGACATACCGGCAAAGCGTTTACACTCCGCCAAACGGCTAAATAAAAGACGATTGTTTTTTTCAAATCTCTCGTCTGAAAAAACAACCGTCTCATCCATCGTTTTTTTCATATCAGCAAGAGATATCGCTTCTATTGTGTAGGAAGGCTTTGGCACAAGTCCTTTCCACTTCAAATAGGAAAACTGGGAAAGCACTAATGCATCCACTTCATTAAATGGCAATTCCGCAAACGACAAATGCCCATATTCCTCTAAATACGTAACAATATTTCTCACTTAAACCACTCCAAAAATTAATACTTCGCTTCCAAATGTCCGATATTCTTAATCAACACCGACACGGTTCCGTCCGGATTGGTAATAAACTCTACTCTATCGGAGTCGCTGTAACAATCCATCGGTATCTTAATCTCAATTCCGCTGTCCGTGTACAGATGCTGTTTCTGGTATTTACGCACGGTCACTTCATTCTGCGGAATCACTTCCTGCTTGACCATGTCGTACTTTTCCATTTTTTCCTGGAAAGCATTGCGCATATCGGGCTGTTCTTCAAACACCTTATCCGCCAGATCCTCTACGACAAAACCACCGTTTCTCTCAAGTTCCTCACGGATAATGCTCTTAGCACGCATCTTGGCTTCGGTAGCCGTATATTCGTCCAGATTGTCGTTCTGTACCTTCTCAATCGCCTTGGTAACAATATTCAACTTTGTCTTCGGCGAAAGGGAAGAATTACATTTTAAGAATAAATAGGAAAAATAATACACCTTTTCCCCATTAATCTCATACTTCTTCTCCACAAGACGCACCTGAAAATCCTTAAGTCTGATAATCGCCGCCTCGGAAAGTCTCTGTGATTCCGTCGGGAAAACCGCCTTAAACTTTACAATCTCATTGGCATTGCCATCGCCAAGTGCAGAAGTCCTGTGCGTATAATTGGCACGCAGGTCTATCTTAAGTATAGCCAAATATTCGTCATCCCTATCACGGAAACGCACAATTGCCAAATCCGCTGACGGAATGTCCACATTGCTGTTCATAATCTTATATAACGACTCCGCAAGCTGCTTGCTGAACGGAATAAATTCATCATCGTTATAACTCTGCAAAGCCTGATACACTTCGGATTCATTTTCATAAAAACGGCAGGTCCGCACATCATCTCCCGATGATATTTTGTAAATATGCTCCTTTAAAAAGTCCGCAAAATCCGAACCGAAATCAATCTCCGTATCAGAAAGTACCGGCATGCCGACCAAACTGTCCAAAATATGAATAATGACTTTCTCAATACGTATCTCTTCTTTTACCATTTTATCCTACCAAGTCCCTTTTTAATCTTTCATCTTTAAGCCGTAAATTCCGAATCCTTTATTATCCTTATCATACATCAGACGATAATTCTCGTTGTCGTCTTCCTTCTTACTCATACGCTCCCAAACTTGGAACTTACCTAAAATATTCGGAGTCGGACTGCAGTGTTTGAACACACCGCGCTCCGCTTCTGCTTCCCAGTCAATATAACTTTCCTCACCCTGCTCGGTCATAATATACAACTCGCCGTCGTAATATCCGTCCTTAAAATTACCGATAACATTGGTGATTACGTATTCTCCTTTAACCAGACTGTAATCAAAATCAAAATGCTCCTGACCTTCGCCGTTCGGATAATCATTCGCCCAGGTACCGTTATAACTGTGCGCGGTTACCCCCGGTACTCCGTTAATCGTTCCTGTCTTATCCGGGAAAATCTTCCACCACATACCCTTACCGTGGCGTTTACCGTCCTTCCAGTCACCGCAATAATAGGTATTGTCCGCATAAACAGCAAGTCCTGAACCGCTTGGTTTACCCTTGCCGTCTGTCTGTCCGTAATAATAAAAATCATTGCTGCCCTTCAGTTCGTTAGTAATCGTACGTACTCTCGGCAAATGAATCAAATCATCCACTGCGTCCAATTTATAATCCATCCAATAATGGTAGATTTCCTCCATCTGCCACATTTCCTCGCCTTTGTACTCTTTGTACTTTGGCTCGGTATGGAAAGAAGCCGCTTCACCGACTTTGGTAGCAGAAATAATCTCTCCCTTTTCTATCTCCGTCTGTGATTCTTCTTCGGTAATCGCAAGATTATTCAATTCATCCGGCAATGATGCCTGCAATGGTTCTGAAGCCTCTGCCGCCGCATACTCTTCCTCAATTGCAATTTCTTCGACGCTTGCCACCTGATCCTTTGCTTTATCTTCACTGCTTTCACGCTTTACGATTAAAACAATGGCTATAATACAAAGTACGATAAGTGCTGCCAATCCGATTATAATCTCTTTATTCTTCAATTCCTTCATAACATATCCTTTGCATGGTATTATTTCAATTCTATCCTATCAGCAAGGTTAAAAGGATTTCTTGCAACAATCTTATGATTTTCTTAATTTACCATATTTTCAGAGATTTTTTAAGCCCCTACCTCTCAATTAAGCGGATTGTTGCAATATCATTTTCATCGTATTCGCTCGAAATAATCTCTTTGTTGGACTGTCTGCTGTATACGCCCGCAAATTTACCGCCATACACATAGAGTCCGGTCAAATTACTGTATTTGCGCAAAGCATAATTTTCTTTGTGAAAATCAATATTATAGGTCTGATACGGCATAATAAACTGCTGCATTACGTAATTGGCATTCTTATTCTCATTTACCGCTGTTTCCCACTGTTCCTGAGTGCAACTGACTCCCGCAAATATGCCTCTTGCGCCATATGAATTCTTCGGTTTGATAATCCATTTTTCTTTCTCATCCAATATACCAAACTTAAGGATGGTATCGTCCCTAAGTTCCTCCGTATACGGAATATGCTCTGCCACAAAAGCATTCTCTTCTTCCGTTAAAATCTGCTCTGTCATCGGATGACGCAGAATATAGAACAGGGATTTATCATGTACAACCTGCGTACAAAAACTGCCCATACAACAAACTTTATGAGAAAGCACTGCCTCCATAAAGTCCTTTACCTGTTCTTTTCTATCGCAAATATCGGAAGTAACCGCACGTCTGTAAATCAAATCAATGCGCATGCCGTCTTTTGTATATAGTCCATCCTCTTTCAGATGCAAATCGCGGATGTCGCAAACCACTGCCTTACAGCCCTGTCTTTCAAAACTTGCCGCGAACTGCTTAAACTCTTCAAGCGAACATCCAAGTTCCAAAAAGTCTACGACTGCCACATTCGGGTTTTCCACATGATATGGGTAGGTCTTATAATTCTTTAGAAAAGCGCTCGCAAGCGAATCAAAAAGTTCGAAACCCTTCACTTCAAACTGCTTACTTAACTCCTTATAAAGAAGCGTCTTTTCAAAAGCAATGCAAAGTTCCCTGTCCTCATTCATGGAACTGGAACCGTCCGTATTAAGCTCACAAAAATAAAAACTGCCATCCGCCTCATTATAGAAAATGTCCACACGGCATACCGGCAGTACATTCTCATATAAAGGATCATGGATAATCAGCTGTTCCACTTCCTTATCAAATCCAAATAAGGCACGATACGCCTCGTTTTCACGGTATTCCACGATTACCTTTCGCATAATGCCCGCCATTGTCTCAGCGGTATTGCGGAATACTTCCACTGTCTGTTCATTTAAGAGTTTGGGTACATAGAGCGAGTAAATCGTCTTGCCGTGGTACTTAGCCGTGGAATGCTCGAGGTAATCCAGCGCTTCTTTCCCTGATTTCTCATGCTCTGCCCTATTCGCATTTATATGGTCATAATAAAATTGTTCCAATGCTGTCAATTCCATACTTTATTCCTTCTTCAAATACTCTGCTTCTTCTTTGGTCAGTACCGGGAGCACTTTCCCGAGCATAAATTCGATACGTTGCAAAACATCCGCATCTTTAAATTCTTTTGAATACAGCCATGTCTTTGTATATGCCACATCCGTAAACAATCCCTTTATAATCAGCACATACTTAAGAACCCGCTCCATCGGCATGCTGTCCGCAAAACGGATTTCAAGAAAATGCTTCGCCCGAATCATCGGAAATACCATCGACAGCACATGAGTAAGTTCTTCCCTGGTAAAAACACGCTCCCCGGCAATCTCTCCAATGGTTCTCTCATCATAATATTCCTGCGCACCTTCTTTGTTCACTATCACAGGTGTCTGCAGGACAAAATCCGCATAATCTTCAAAAGACATTGTCCCGTCAATCATATACGGAGCCACATCCACGCGCCTTGCGTCCGTCTTAGACCAGATATCGTCACGCAGAGTAAAACCGGTATAGCCTCCGCCCTCATAAACAGGGGAATTCGAGCTAAAATGCGTAAGCACATCCTTAAGTGCATAGGCAATGCTGTATTTATCCGAAAAATCCTCTTCGCTGTAATAATCCACCGATACCTGCGTTGAGGCCGTGCCGCGCATCATCTGCCTGCCGTAAGGTCCTATTTTTGCAAAATAAGCATCCATAAAACGGTATCTTGGCTTTGGTAATAGTTCCAAATCCTCTACCCTTGATCCGGGCTGATAACCGCAGGTTACCATCTCATAAGCATGCTCCTTAAGTATCGGCGTAATCTCGCGCACAAAACGCTCATAAATCGCATGAATTGCCCCGATATCCGTCTGCGGGGAAATACTGACTTCCAGCTGCGCCGCAGGCTCCAAAGAAAGGGCAATCCCTTCTCTTCCAAGCGCAATCAGATGCCCTTCACTATAGGCGCTTTCCTCATAAAAAGGCATCAATTTTGTCAGAATTGCCTCCACTCCGTTTTCACCGTAGTAGGAAACCGCTTCCTTCGTGTCCTTTTTTACAACAAAATGCTCCAGTTCCACACCAAAATGCAGGGGCATATCGCATGGTTTACAGCCGCTTTTTAAATATTGAATTATATTCTCTTTGTTCGTCTTGAAATTGTCCATTCGTTTATTCGATCCAAATTTCCTGTGGGTTTTCATGATTTGCGTCCGTCACCGTCACTTTAAAATCTTCTACCACATATTCTATCATGCTTACAAGATTTGATTCATCCGGCTGATAAATAATATTTCCTGCCAAATCATACACCACATTGTCTTTTAAATAGCGCACAGTCTCAAACTTGTCCTGAACCCAGCACATTGTTGTTCCGTGCTCTGAAAATACAAATTCTTCTTCCGTAAAATCATACACCATAAGCGAGTTGACGTTTTCGTCCACTCTTCCCAAAATATACAACTGCTCACCCGCAATCGGATAGAGTTCCGATACTGACGACATCTCAGGATCAATTTCTTTTAAATCAAACTGCTTATCGTCTACGGTCAGAGTAAATTTATCACAGAAATACTGATGCTCTTTATTTTTCTGCAAAAAAATCTTCGTCGCTTTTCCTTTAAAAGCCGCATCGGCAATAATCTCAACCGTGGATTCCGACAGGGCCTCTTCATGTGCAAAATGCACATGTCCTGCGAGCACGGCTTTGATTAAGGATTCATCGTCATGTGTCATATGCCAAAGTTCAGTAGAGGCTTCGTTTGGCGCAATTCCGCCATGCACCTGCATACCGAGTGTCACCGGATTGGTCCAGTTTTCCTTGGCTTTGGCAATCAATTCTTCTGTCGATAACGGTACATGCTGAAGCAGAATAATAGGCTTTCCGGCATCATATGCCTGCTCTAAAGCTGCCAATGCTTCCGGCGCCACCTGATTGGAACTGTTATCAATTGCCACCACTGTCATATCTTCAAATTCCGGGCTGTTCCCGGTCATTATATCCTCAATCATCGGACGGTATGTGGCGCTTCCCGTCTCCGTCATATACTCCCAAGGAAATGTCCAGTCATGGTTCCCGTACGCCATCCTATACGGCACGGTAAGACGCTGTAATTCACTAGTCAAAAAAGCCACATTCGCCTCAGAAGGAAAATCAATGATATCCCCGCCAAACAATACCAAATCCGGCTTTTGTTCATTTGCTTTATCAATAAACTGTGAAAAAATCACATCCGAAGAATAGCCTAATCCGTTTTCAAAAACCGGCTTTCTCTCTGCCGCATAAGCAGCCGTCTGTTCATCCTCACTTCCGTCTTCCACAATAATATGGGAGTCCGCCAGAAACCAAATCTCATAGTCCTGTGTCAGTTGCGGTATATGAATCTTAGTTTCGTCAAAAGAAATCAGATTATCCGGTATCCCAACTTCTTCTAAAGCCGCTTCTTCTGTTGAAACAGTCTCCGCAACTTCCTCTGTCGGATTCGTATTTTCTGTTTTGGCGCCGCAACCTGTAAGGAGCAATGCCGCCACCAATATTACTATCTTCTTTTTCATAATATCCACTCCAAATACCGTTTGTATTATCTTCCCTATTATAATCTTGTTCACACAGTTTCACAACAAAAAACATCGTGCAAGAGTATCCCCCTACACGATGTCTGTCATTTATTCTTTACCGTCAAAACAATAGGTACATAATTTGCATGGTGAAAGTCCGATTGCCTGAATCATATCATCCAATCGATGATAACGAAGAGTCGTGAAATTCAATCTCTTGCGGATTTCTTCCACCATCTTCTGATAGCATGGGCTGTCAGGATCGGCATATTCCTGTAATCTCTCCTTGGATACATCATCGCCTTCCCACTCACGGATGATTCGTCTGGTAATCAGATCCATCTCGGAAGAAGAACGTGAGAAATTCAGGTATTTACAACCAAACATAATCGGCGGGCAGGCCGGACGGATATGCACTTCCTTAGCACCGCTGTTGTATAAGAATTCGGTTGTCTCTCCAAGCTGCGTACCGCGCACGATGGAGTCGTCAATCATTAATAATTTCTTGTCGTGGATTAATTCCTGTACCGGAATCAGTTTCATCTTCGCAATCAAATTACGCTGTGCCTGGCTGCTTGGCATAAATGAACGAGGCCAGGTCGGTGTGTATTTGATAAACGGTCTTGCAAACGGTACGGATGATTCGTTGGAATATCCAATCGCATGCGCAATACCGGAATCCGGAACACCTGCCACACTATCCGGTACCACATCATCACGCTGCGCCAACAAACGACCGCATTCGTAACGCATCTTCTCTACATTAACACCTTCGTAGCTGGAGGTCGGATATCCGTAGTATACCCAAAGGAAGGAACAAATCTTCATCTCATCGCCCGGTTCCATCAGGGTCTCACAACTGTCCGCAGTGAAATAAACAATCTCACCCGGGCCTAATTCTTTATAATCTTCATATCCGAGATTCAGATATGCAAAACTCTCAAATGATGCACAAAAAGCATTGTCCTTTTTACCGATAATAACCGGTGTACGTCCCACCCTGTCACGACCGGCATAAATACCTTCCGGAGTCAGAATAAGAATGGTCATGGAACCGTCTATCTTTTCCTGGGCAAAACGGATACCTTCCGCATATGACTCTTTGCGGTTCACAAGCGCTGCAACAAGCTCTGTCGGGTTAACCTGGCTTCCGCTCATTGCCATAAACTGTGTATGTCCGGATTTATAACAATCCTTAACCAGTTCCTCAAGATATTAATTCTTCCGATAGTTGCAATAGCATAATTACCAAGATGTGAATTCACAAGCAATGGCTGCGGTTCATAATCGGAAATACATCCGATACCGATATTACCGTCCAAATCCTCCACATCACGTTCAAACTTCGTACGGAAAGGGGAATTGGAAATATTATGGATGGCACGGTCGAATCCTCTGCTTCCGTAGGTTACCATACCGCCACGTCTGGTACCTAAATGGGAATGGTAATCCGTTCCGAAAAACACATCCCATACACAGGATTCCTTTGATGCTACTGCAAAAAAACCACTCATGTTAATGTCTCCTTTTATTCAAGTCACATTTTTAATACTAATACACCGCCATCAATACGTCAATCCGATTAGTTTTCAATAATTTGAGAATTTCTGTCAAAAAATTGTGCAAAAAGCATATTATTCTTTTGCGTAGAAAACATTCATGGCTTTTAAGACATCTGCCTTCATGGCCTTCTGTGCCGCCATCGCAATATCGTGGTAATATGTCACATCCTGTGACTCCAATAATTCTTTGGCTGCTTTTACGCCCGCATTGGACATATAGGAGTAATAATTAATCTTGCGCACGCCCTTAGCAATGGCTTTGCGGTAATCCTCAGGACTTACTCCCGAACCGCCATGCATTACAAGCGGAATGCCGGTTTTATCGCAAATCTGTTCAATTCTCTCAAAATCAAGCTTTGGTGCCGCTTTATACAAACCATGTGCGGTACCAAAGGAAGCCGCCAATGCATCAATGCCTGTCTCTTTTACGAACTTAGCTGCCACATCCGGATCGGTATACATATCTTCTGCCTTAGTACCGTTATCAGCTGCACCTGCTTCACGTCCGCCCATTACACCGATTTCGGCTTCTACATCTGCATTATATTTTGCCGCAAGTTCTACGGCTTTCTTGGTATTGGCTACATTTTCTTCGTAAGAATATAAGGAACCATCGTACATAACAGAAGTAAAACCGATTTCCAATGCTCTTTCCAAATACTCTAAATCTTCGCCATGATCCAGATGCACGCAAACCTTAACTTTCGCATTCTTTGCCGCATATACCATAAGCGGTCCGATATCATCAAGAGGTGCAATCTCCTCATGTAACTGCGCGTGGGAAATAATAACCGGCACATTCATCTCTTCGGCATTATGTATTACCGCAAGTAAACATTCCAAATTCGGGGTATTGAACGCTCCGATTGCATAACCTCCCTGATTGGCCATTTCCATCACTTCTTTTAACGATGCTAACATTTTCTAATCTCCTTTATCCTAAAAGCAACAATTACTAACGAAAACTAACAAATACTAACGAAAACTAATAAAAACCAATAAATACTAACGAAAATCCACTACAATACCACATCCAAAACCAACATCAGTGTAAATCCGATTAATATCGAGTACGTCGCCGTACGTTCATAGCCATGGCTGTGTGTCTCCGGAATCATCTCATCACTGATGATATAAAGCATGGTTCCTCCCGCAAACGCCAGTGCAAAAGGTAAGATATGCGTCGATACCTCTGATACATAAAAACCGATAAAAGTACCTAACACTTCTATTAAGCCCGTAACCGATGCCAACAACAGCGCTCTGGTTCTCTTTACACCTGACATAACAAGCGGTGATACCGTCACAATACCTTCCGGAATATTCTGCAAGGCAATACCGACAGCAACCGTAATTGCCGCAGAAACATCATCATTACCGAAACTGACACCGGCCGCCATACCTTCCGGTAAATTATGAAGTGCTACCGCCATTACAAACAAAATCGCACGGTTTAAATTCTTATTATTGGCATGTGCTTCTATATCAGCACCCGATACCTTGTGCAAATGCGGTGTCAGACGGTCCATTGCATTCAAAAACAGGGCTCCGGCAAAAATACCGGCTATCGGTAGCCACAACATGGACAATTCCACCGAATCCACTGCCGGAACAATCAATCCGTTAATTGCCGCCGCAAGCATGATACCGGCCGCAAAACCAAGGATAATATCATTAGTCTTGTGGTCCACATCATTTACAAAAAAACCGATAACGGCGCCGACTATCGTGGCACCGCCAACACCCAAAGCCGTCATTAAAACAAGTTCCATACTACTCCTCCTGTCCTATATAACCTATGAAAAGGACCCACTTTTGCAGGTCCTTTTGCAATTCTAGTATATAATCCTGTCTCTTCCGGATTCTTTTCCGATATAGAGACGTTCATCTGCAATCTTAATATTATCATCCAGACTCATGGAAGGTTCATATTCCACAAGTCCGAATGTCATGGTCACTTTTATCTCCAAATCCTCATAACGGATAACAGCCTTCTTAACGGCGTTTTGTAAATCGGTCAATTTAATCTTGGCTTCATCTCCGTTTACACCTTCGTAAACAAAGATAAACTCTTCACCGCCCCAACGCGCAACCACGCCATGACCGTCCATCTGCTCTTTAAAAATATCTGCAAGTGTACGCAATACTTCATCACCGCATTCGTGGCCGTAGGTATCGTTTACCTTCTTGAAATAATCAATATC
>JAGATU010000080.1 GCA_017621115.1 Lachnospiraceae bacterium | reverse complement strand
TTTGGGAGTTTATTTATGAAAATATTTTTTGTGTCGCTTGGCTGTGACAAGAATCTGGTGGATTCTGAGATGATGCTCGGAATTTTGGCAGAGCGTGGGCACACGATAGTTGATGATGAAAAAATTGCAGATGTCATTGTAGTTAATACATGCTGCTTTATTTTAGATGCCAAACAGGAAAGTATAGATACGATTCTGCAGATGGCGCAGTTGAAGGAAGAAGGCAGCCTAAAGGCACTACTTGTAACAGGTTGTCTTGGTGAACGTTATCGCGAAGAGATCCAGAGTGAGATTCCGCAGGTAGATGCGATTTTAGGGACCAATTCGTTTGATAAAATAGCGGATACCATTGATGAAGTTTTAGAAGGTAAGAAGCAGAATTATTTCCATGATATTCAGGCAGTACCTGTGCATGGACATAAGCGTATGGTAACCACGGGCGGGCATTATGCGTATCTTAAAATAGCGGAAGGTTGTGATAAGCATTGTACTTATTGCATTATTCCGAAAATCCGTGGTAATTTCCGCTCCGTACCAAGGGATATTCTTATAAATGAAGCAAAAGAACTTGTGGCAAACGGTGTAAAGGAACTGATTCTTGTCGCGCAGGAGACTACGGTTTACGGAAAAGATTTGTACGGTGAAAAATGTCTTCCGAAGCTGCTTACAGAACTGGCAGCAATCGAGGATTTGCAGTTTATCCGTATTTTATATTGTTATCCGGAAGAGATAACACCGGAATTGATTCAGGTAATAAAGGAAGAAGATAAGATTTGCAAATATCTGGATATGCCAATCCAACATGCGGCAGACGGTGTATTGAAACGCATGGGAAGAAGAACGGATAATGCACAGCTTCGCAGTATTATCGGGGAACTAAGAAGAGAGATTCCTGACATTTGTCTGCGCACAACTTTGATTACCGGTTTTCCGGGCGAAACGCAGAAAGATTTTGCGGTATTAAAAGATTTTGTAAAAGAGATGCGTTTTGACAGACTCGGTGTGTTCCCATATTCGCCGGAAGAAGGCACCGGTGCAGCCAAGATGAAGGGGCAGATTCCTTCCTTTATCAAAAATATGCGCCGTAATGCAATTATGAAACTGCAGCAGGAAATTGCTTTTGAAAAAGCGGCGGAAATGATTGGCAAGACAGTGGATGTTTTGATAGAAGGAAAATTACCGGAAGATGGTGTGTTTATCGGAAGAACTTATAAAGATGCACCGAATGTGGACGGTATGATTTTTATTAACAGTGACAGGGAACTTGTAACGGGCGATGTGATTAAGGCCCGAGTGACGGATTCCCACGAATATGACCTGATAGGAGAAGAAGTATGAATTTACCAAATAAATTAACAGTATTCCGTATGATTTTAATTGTACCTTTTGTTTTTGTGATGTTAACAGACGTGTGTGGGGCAGCAGGTAAGTGGATTGCCCTGGCACTTTTTGTAGGTGCAAGTTTAACAGACCTTTTGGATGGACATATTGCCAGAAAATATAATTTGGTTACCAATTTCGGAAAGTTTATGGATCCGCTTGCGGATAAACTTCTGGTTTGTGCGGCTATGATTTGTCTTGTAGAGACAGGACAGATTCCTTCGTGGGTCGTTATTATTATTATCAGCCGTGAGTTTATTATCAGCGGATTCCGTCTGATTGCTTCTGATAACGGTATCGTGATTGCAGCAAGTTACTGGGGTAAGTTTAAGACGGTTTTCCAGATGGTAATGATTGTTCTTATGATTGCGGATATTGCGGTTATACAGATTGTAACAGACATTGTAATGTGGATTGCCCTTGTTCTTACAGTGGTTTCTTTGATTGATTATTTGAAAAAGAACTGGCATGTAATGGGAGAACAGAAATAAATGGATGTAAGTGTAAATAGGAAAGAACCACTATTGGAAGAACAGATTGTTGGTCTTCTGCAGGAAAAGAAAGTGACACTGGCAACTGCCGAATCCTGTACGGGAGGCATGCTTGCATCAAGAATTATTGATGTACCGGGAGTTTCGGAGGTTTTTAAGGCCGGGTTTGTGACCTATGCCAATGAAGCCAAGCAGAATCTGATTGGGGTAAAAGAAGATACTCTTGCGCAGTTTGGGGCAGTCAGTGAGCAGACGGCAAGAGAGATGGTACTGGGCGCCATAAAAGCGGCTAAGGCGGATATGGCTGTTGCAACTACGGGTATTGCGGGACCGGGCGGCGGAACCAAAGAAAAGCCGGTCGGACTGGTGTACATTGCCTGTGGAAGTGCAGATGATATAATAGTAGAGAGATGTCTTTTTAACGGAAGCCGTAAGGAAATCAGGCAGGCGTCCGTAGAGCATGCACTTGGTATGCTTTATAAGGAGATTATGAAAAAATAGAAGTGTTTTGTGAGAGTATGTGTAACAGAGGAGAAAAGAAATGAGTGAGGAATTCAAGGATAATTTGGAAGTGACGGAAGATGCAGTTGAAGAATACATTCCGGAAACGGTACATGAAGAGCCTGTAATTGAGATTGAAGCTGAAGTACAGCCGGAAGCAGTTCTTACACAGGCAGAAGACGGTAGTTGGAGACATGCGGAGAATTCGCCGTTTTCACCGTTCTACATACCCGACAAAAAGCAGAAAAACAATAACCGTCTTACGATAGGACTTATTATTCTTTTATTGGTTTTATTGGTGGGATGTCTTATTTTCGTGGTTTCAAAACTTATCGAGGCAGCAGCCTCGGAAGCAACCGTGGCTTGGAATAAGAGTACCGAAGCGGTAGGAGATTTTTTTGACGGAATCAAGGATTCTTTTACGGAAGAAGAGAAAGTCCCTGATACGGGAAATGAGAGGGATATTGAGGAGTCCCCGGATATCCTATTGCCACAGGAGCCGGAGTCCCCGGATAATTACGAAGATTATGTGGAAGATTTCCTGAAACGGTACTATGAGAATGAGTATGGCTATGATGACTACGACGATTCCGATGATTATGATGATGGGGACGAATACTATGAGCCGAGTCCTGATGACGACTATTATGTAGAACTTGCCGACTATCTTAGGGATGACCTTTCATATTCGGTTGAATTTGAAGAGTATACACATTCGGATTTTGAGAATTCCGTATATATTTCGGTTTGGTACGCACAAGTTAGTGATGATGTTAAAAACAGCGAAACCATTAACGAATATCTGATGGATGGTGCATTGTATTATGCAAGCATGTTTGAGGAGGATTACACCGAAGATCTTTCTCTTGAGATAGAGAGTTTTGTTACCTATATGGATGAGGAAACTCTGTCCGTGGTTGTGTATGAGTATGTATATTTGGAAGGCGATGTATTGTATGATTTGTATTGCATGAATTTTGACCTGAAAACAGGAACCTTGCTGGATAATACGTCAATTATTGAAGTGTCGGATGAATTAGTGGATGCTTTTGTTGACCAGAGTATTTACCAGAACGGATATACTTCTTCCGTTTCGGATTATACAAGTGAAGAAATTGCTGACTTTATGAGGGATGAAGACAGTTTGATTCTGTTCTACACTCCGGTCGGACTTGAAATCGGATACAATCATCCGAATGGTTGGGTTACGGCTACATTAAAAGATTATCAGCGCTTTTTAAAGAAGTTATAAAATAAGACAGATGTTTCCTAATATTTTATCCGGAAACATCTGTTTTTTTCTGCAAAATATGATACAATATTTTTGCATATATAACGGTTCTTTACACATCTTATTTCGTATCTGTACTAAATCGTGTAAATTCCAGTTGAAAATAAGGGGGCGGTTTATGCAGAGCCCCGGAATAGGAGGATTTGTTTATGAAAAAAGACTCAAAGAGACTTTTATTGGACATAAAAAGCGGATAATGGAATTATCCGAAGCAAAACGGACAGTAACGAAAAATAATTGTTGACAAAAACGAACATATGTTTTATTCTGTGTTTAGAACATTTGTTCTGAAAAGGAGATTATCATGGAAAGAGAAGATAAGCTGAAAGCATTGGATGCCGCATTGGCACAGATTGAGAGACAGTATGGTAAGGGAGCTGTTATGAAGCTTGGCGATCCCGGCAGCCAGATGAACGTTGAGACGATTCCTACAGGCTCATTAAGCCTTGATATAGCACTTGGATTAGGTGGTATTCCGAAGGGACGTATTGTTGAGATTTACGGACCGGAGTCCAGTGGTAAGACTACGGTTACATTACATATGATTGCAGAGATTCAGAAGAGAGGCGGTATTGCCGGATTTATTGATGCGGAGCATGCGCTTGATCCTGTATATGCGAAGAATATCGGTGTAGATATTGATAATTTATATATTTCCCAGCCGGATAACGGCGAGCAGGCATTAGAGATCACTGAGACGATGGTTCGTTCCGGTGCGATTGATATTGTTGTAGTCGACTCCGTGGCGGCACTTGTACCGAAGGCTGAAATTGATGGTGATATGGGAGATTCCCATGTCGGTTTACAGGCGCGTCTGATGTCACAGGCACTCCGTAAGCTGACTGCTGTTATCAGTAAGTCTAATTGTACGGTTATATTTATCAATCAGCTTCGTGAGAAGGTTGGTGTTATGTTCGGTAATCCGGAGACAACTACCGGTGGTAGAGCACTTAAGTTCTACTCTTCCGTACGTCTGGATGTCAGAAGAATTGAGTCCTTGAAGCAGGCCGGTGAAGTTATCGGTAACAGAACCCGTGTAAAGGTTGTTAAGAATAAGATTGCTCCGCCATTTAAAGAGGCAGAGTTTGATATTATGTTTGGACAGGGCATTTCCAAAGTCGGTGACATTCTCGATTTGGCAGCGGAATTGAATTTAGTGGTTAAGAGCGGTGCCTGGTATGCTTACGAAGGCAATAAGATCGGACAGGGACGTGAGAACGCAAAGCTGTATCTGACAGAGCATGCCGATGTCTGCAGAGAGATTGAACAGAAAGTTCGGGCGCATTATGGTTTTGAAGATGCGGTAGTGACAGAAGAACCGAAGAAGACAAGGAAGAGCGCAGAATAATATGATAGTAACAGATATTGTGGAATTGAGTAAATCAAGAAGCAGGGTATATCTGGATGGAGAATTCGCCTTTGTATTATACAAAGGCGAACTTCGTTTATACCACATCGAAAAAGATAGGGAACTGTCTGATGCAGAATATGAAGAGATTAACGCTATTGTACTTCCCAAGCGTGCTAAAAAAAGATGCCTGATGCTATTACAGAAGAAGGATTATACCGAAGAGGAACTGCGCCGTAAGCTTAAGGAGGGGGAATACCCGGTATCCTGTATTAATGAAGCAATCGAATATGTTAAGAATTATCATTATGTGGACGATTACCGCTATTGTATGTCGTATATATCCTGTTATGGTGATAAATGGAGTAAACAGCAGATTATGACCAAATTACTTAACAAGGGCGTAGATAAGAAATGTATTTTGGAAGCATACGAAGAGGCGTGCGGGATGGGTGACGTAGCATCAGAGGAAGAATTGATATATGCACTTCTTGAGAAGAAACATTTTGATATTACAACAGCCGATATGAAATCCAGACAGAAAATGTACCGTCATCTGCTCTATAAGGGATTTTCAGCAGAGGGAGTGGGAAGAGTTTTTCATGATTCTTTTCAATAAGACTTTTACTTGACATAACATAGATTTGTGTATAAAATTGAACTGTTGTAGATTGCTTAGTGAAATGTTATTAAGCTACATGCATTTAGCTTAAGGCAATATAGGTACAATGAAAATAAAATAAGGAGGTGCTCCTGTACATGC